>NZ_RCNZ01000008.1:0-4462 GCF_004307525.1 Pseudomonas sp. Sample_21
CATTCTGCTTGTAAGGCAGACGCTCTCCCAGCTGAGCTAATCACCCTTCGCTTCGGTGTGGCGCGCATTCTACGGAGCACCCCAACCTCTGGCAAGCACTTTTTTAAATAATTTTCCGAGGCCTTCCAAAGGCTTAGAGAAGGGTTGGCCTATGCCCCGGCGAAGACAATAATGCCCCCCTTTGTATAAAGGAGTGACTCGCCCCATGTGGTTCAAGAACCTGCTGATCTATCGCCTGACCCAAGACCTGCCTGTCGATGCCGAGGCGCTGGAAACTGCACTGGCGACCAAACTGGCGCGGCCGTGTGCAAGCCAGGAGCTGACCACTTACGGTTTCGTGGCGCCGTTCGGCAAGGGCGAAGATGCGCCGCTGGTGCACGTCAGCGGCGATTTCCTGCTGATCTCTGCGCGCAAGGAAGAACGTATTCTGCCGGGCAGCGTCGTGCGTGACGCGGTCAAGGAAAAGGTCGAGGAGATCGAAGCCGAGCAGATGCGCAAGGTCTATAAGAAGGAACGCGATCAGATCAAGGATGAAATCATCCAGGCCTTTCTGCCGCGCGCGTTCATTCGTCGTTCGTCGACCTTTGCCGCGATCGCGCCGAAACAGGGCCTGATCCTGGTCAACTCGGCCAGCCCGAAACGCGCCGAAGACCTGCTGTCGACCCTGCGCGAAGTGATCGGCACCCTGCCCGTGCGTCCGCTGACCGTGAAAATGGCACCGACTGCGGTGATGACCGAGTGGGTCACCACGCAGAAAGCCGCCGACGATTTCTATGTGCTGGACGAGTGCGAACTGCGCGACACACACGAAGACGGCGGCATCGTCCGTTGCAAGCGTCAGGACCTGACCAGCGAAGAAATCCAGCTGCACCTGAGCACCGGCAAAGTCGTCACTCAGCTGTCGCTGGCCTGGCAGGACAAACTGTCGTTCATGCTCGACGACAAGATGACCGTCAAACGCCTGAAATTCGAGGATCTGCTGCAGGATCAGGCGGAACAGGACGGTGGCGACGAAGCCCTGGGCCAACTGGATGCCAGTTTCACCCTGATGATGCTGACCTTCGGCGACTTCCTGCCGGCACTGGTTGAAGCGTTGGGTGGGGAAGAGATGCCGCAGGGGATCTGACTCTGACGAGTATTTAACGTGTGGGAGCGAACCTGCTCGCGAATGCGGTGTGCCAATAACATTAATGTGTCTGGCTCACCGCATTCGCGAGCAGGCTCGCTCCCACAATGTTTTGTGGTGTAACCAAAAATAAGGATCAAGCCATGCGCGCACTGGCTGCACTCAGCCGCTTTGTCGGCAATACCTTCGCTTACTGGGTTCTGATTTTTGCCGTCGTGGCCTTCCTGCAACCGGCGTGGTTCATCGGCCTGAAAAGCGCGATCGTACCGCTGCTGGGTCTGGTGATGTTCGGCATGGGCCTGACCCTCAAACTCGACGACTTCGCCGCCGTCGCTCGCCATCCGTGGCGGGTGGCGCTGGGCGTGGTTGCGCATTTCGTGATCATGCCCGGTGTGGCGTGGTTGCTCTGCCAGGTGTTTCACCTGCCGCCAGAAATCGCCGTCGGGGTGATTCTGGTCGGTTGCTGCCCGAGCGGCACCTCTTCGAACGTGATGACCTGGCTGGCACGCGGTGATCTGGCGCTTTCAGTGGCGATTGCCGCAGTCACTACCCTGCTCGCCCCACTGTTGACCCCGGCGCTGATCTGGCTGCTGGCCTCGGCGTGGCTGCCGGTATCGTTCATGGAGCTGTTCTGGTCGATCCTGCAAGTGGTGCTGTTGCCGATCGTTCTCGGCGTGGTCGCGCAGCGGCTGCTCGGCGACAAGGTGCGGCATGCGGTGGATGTGTTGCCGCTGGTGTCGGTGGTCAGCATCGTGATTATTGTCACCGCCGTGGTGGCGGCGAGTCAGGCGAAAATCGCCGAGTCCGGCCTGCTGATCATGGCCGTGGTCATGCTGCACAACAGCTTCGGTTACTTGCTCGGCTACTTCACCGGGCGCCTGTTCGGCTTGCCTCTGGCTCAGCGCAAGTCGCTGGCACTGGAAGTCGGCATGCAGAATTCGGGACTGGGCGCGGCATTGGCCAGTGCGCACTTCTCGCCACTGGCGGCGGTGCCGAGCGCGCTGTTCAGCGTTTGGCACAATATTTCCGGAGCACTGCTGTCGACGTACTTCTGGCGCATGAGCGAAAAAGAAGACCGCGACAACCTCGCGCAACGGGCTGCCGATTGAGGCTGAAAACTTGATCCCCGGGTTAATGCTCGTCAGTATATTGCGCAACGCGGGGACGACCCTGCGGCTCGTTCGAGTCATTAATCTGGGGACGACCCCGTCACTCGATGGAGGTCCTGCATGTCCTGGATCATTCTGTTTTGCGCCGGCCTGTTCGAAGTCGGCTGGGCCGTCGGCCTGAAATACACCGACGGCTTCACCCGCCCGCTCCCCACCGCCCTCACCGTTGCCGCCATGGCTATCAGTCTGGGTCTATTGGGCTTGGCGATGAAGGAATTGCCGTTGGGTACGGCCTATGCGATCTGGACCGGCGTAGGTGCGGTGGGCACGGTGATCGCCGGGATCATTCTGTTCGGCGAGTCGATGGCATTGATTCGGCTGGCCAGTGTGGCGTTGATCGTTACCGGGTTGATCGGACTCAAGGTCAGCGCTTAGGCCACCGGCCCCATCGCTGGCAAGCCAGCTCCCACAAGATTGGTGTACACCATCGAACCTGTGGGAGCTGGCTTGCCAGCGATGAGGGCCGTCCAGTCAACGACTATCTGACAGATCCGCGCAACTCCCCCACCAACACCTGCAACTTCGCCGGCTCCGTCCCTTCAGTAATCGCCGGCCCCGCCACCAGCGTCACCCGCGACCACAAGCGATGGAACAAGCCCTTGTTCGGATCGCGACTGAAGAAACTCCCCCACAATCCTTGCAACGCCAGCGGAATCACCGGTACCGGCGTCTCCTCCAGAATCCGCGTCACGCCGCCGCGAAACTCGTTGATCTCGCCATCGGCGGTCAATTTGCCTTCCGGGAAAATGCACACCAGCTCACCGTCCTTCAGATATTGGGCAATGCGCGTGAAGGCTTTTTCGTAGATCTGGATATCTTCCTGGCGCCCGGCGATAGGAATCGCGCCCGCCGTGCGAAAGATGAAGTTCAGCACCGGCAGGTTGTAGATCTTGTAGTACATGACAAAGCGAATCGGCCTACGCACGGCACCGCCGATGAGCAAGGCGTCAACGAACGACACGTGGTTGCACACCAACAGCGCCGCGCCCTCGTCCGGGATCGCTTCAAGGTTGCGGTGCTCGACGCGGTACATGGAATGGCTGAGCAGCCAGATCATGAAGCGCATGCTGAATTCCGGAACGATCTTGAAGATGTAGGCATTGACGCCGATGTTCAGCAGCGACACCACCAGGAACAGTTGCGGGATCGACAGTTTGGCGACGCTCAACAACACGATCGAAACAATCGCCGACACCACCATAAACAGCGCGTTGAGAATGTTGTTGGCGGCAATCACCCGCGCCCGTTCGTTTTCAGCCGTGCGCGACTGGATCAGCGCGTACAGCGGCACAATATAGAAACCACCGAAAATGCCCAGGCCAAGGATGTCGATCAACACCGCCCAGGTGTGCACGAAGCCCAGCACGGCAATCCAGCTATGGCCGGTGACGCTGTCCGGGATCCCACCGGAATGCCACCACAGCAACAGGCCGAACACGGTCAGGCCAAACGAGCCAAAGGGCACCAGTCCGATCTCGACTTTGCGCCCCGAGAGCTTCTCGCAGAGCATCGAACCCAGCGCGATGCCCACCGAAAACACGGTCAGGATCAGCGTGACCACGGTTTCGTCACCGTGCATCCATTCCTTGGCGTAGGCCGGGATCTGCGTCAGGTAAATCGCCCCGACAAACCAGAACCACGAGTTACCGACAATCGAGCGCGACACCGCAGGCGTCTGGCCCAGACCGAGTTTCAGCGTCGCCCAGGATTGACTGAAAATGTTCCAGTTCAGGCGCATTTCCGGCGACGAGGCCGCCGCGCGCGGAATGCTGCGGCTGGCCAGATAACCCAGCACGGCAATGCCGACGATCGCTGCGGAGACTACCGGCGCGTAGTGCTCGGACGACATCATGATCCCGGCGCCGATGGTGCCGGCGAGAATCGCCAGAAACGTGCCCATTTCCACCAGACCGTTGCCGCCGACCAGTTCATCGTCGCGCAAGGCCTGCGGCAGGATCGAATACTTCACCGGGCCGAACAACGCCGAGTGCGTGCCCATGGCGAACAGTGCCACCAGCATCAGCGACAGATGATCGAAGAGGAAGCCGATCGATCCTACGGCCATGATGGCGATTTCCGCGAGTTTGATCAGACGGATCAGCGCGTCCTTGGCGAATTTTTCCCCGAACTGCCCGGCCAGCGCCGAGAACAGGAAAAACGGCAGGAT
>NZ_RCNZ01000016.1:0-860 GCF_004307525.1 Pseudomonas sp. Sample_21
CCCCTCACCCCAGCCCTCTCCCGGAGGGAGAGGGGGCCGACCGAGGTGTCTTGCGCTCGACATCGACCTGAACGACCGAGTCGGCTATGGCTGTCAGGATTTGATTTCGACTCGGCATTTCAGGTCGGCGGAACTCGACAGAACACCCTGGTCGGCTCCCTCTCCCTCTGGGAGAGGGCTGGGGTGAGGGTTTTTCAGCCCAACACCACCAACCGATTCGGCAATTCATTCCTCACCTGCGTCACCGGCACATGCACCTTCAACAACTCGCCACACGCCTCCACGCACGTGACAAACCCTTCCAGCGTGCGCCCCTGCCTGACCTGTTCGGTAAACGCCGCGACAATCGCGTCCCAGTTGCTGTTGTCCAGCCGTTTGGAAATTCCCTCGTCCACCAGAATTTCCACATAGCGCTCAGCCTCGCAGACAAAAATCAGCACGCCGGTGCTGCCCACGGTGTGGTGCAGGTTCTGTTCGAGAAACTGCCGCCGCGCCAGGTTGGAGGCGCGCCAGTGGCGCACACGGCGCGGGACCAGATGCGTGGTGATTTTCGGCAGACGAAACAGCAGGCACAGGACGATGAACATGCCCCATTGCACCAGCAGCAGACTGCGCAGGGTCAGCCAGCCGGTGAGGTAGTGGACGATGCCCGGCAACACCAGCGCCAGCAGGCTGGCCCAGAGCAGCGGGATGTACGCGTAATCGTCGGCACGGGCAGCGAGCACCGTGACCAGTTCGGCGTCGGTGTCGCGCTCGACCCGGGCGATGGCCTCGGCGACTTTGCGTTGTTCGTGTTCAGTCAGTAATGCCATGTCGAAAAGTGCCTGCTCATTATTCTTTTGATCTCACCAGCCGCCGGA
>NZ_RCNZ01000046.1:0-4449 GCF_004307525.1 Pseudomonas sp. Sample_21
GCGTGCAGGGCGTCTTCAACGCGGGCTTTCTTCTCTTTCATTTCAACTTCGGAACCAGCGCCAACCTTGATCACTGCAACGCCGCCGGACAGCTTGGCCAGACGCTCTTGCAGTTTTTCACGGTCGTAGTCCGAGGAAGTTTCGGCAACCTGGGCGCGGATCTGAGCGATACGGCCTTCGATGTCTGCCTGCACGCCAGCACCGTCAACGATGATGGTGTTTTCCTTGGACAGGGTCACGCGCTTGGCGTTACCCAGGTGCTCCAGAGTGGTGCTTTCCAGGCTCAGACCGATCTCTTCGGAGATAACGGTGCCGCCGGTCAGAACAGCGATGTCCTGCAGCATGGCCTTGCGACGGTCGCCGAAGCCCGGTGCCTTGACGGCAGCGACTTTGACGATGCCACGCATGTTATTCACAACCAGAGTCGCCAGGGCTTCGCCTTCAACGTCTTCGGCCACGATCAGCAGTGGGCGGCCGGCTTTGGCAACGGCTTCCAGCACTGGCAGCATTTCGCGGATGTTCGAGATCTTCTTGTCGACCAGCAGGATCAGCGGGCCGTCGAGCTCGGCAACCATGGTGTCCGGCTTGTTGACGAAGTATGGCGACAGGTAGCCACGGTCGAACTGCATGCCTTCTACAACCGACAGTTCGTTTTCCAGGCCCGAGCCTTCTTCAACGGTGATCACGCCTTCTTTACCGACTTTTTCCATGGCTTCGGCAATGATGTCGCCGATGGAGTTGTCGGAGTTGGCCGAGATGGTGCCGACCTGAGCGATGGCTTTGAAGTCAGCGCATGGCTTGGACAGGGCTTTGAGCTCTTTGACAATGGCGATGGTCGCCTTGTCGATACCGCGTTTCAGGTCCATCGGGTTCATGCCGGCAGCGACGGCTTTCAGGCCTTCGTTGACGATCGACTGAGCCAGAACGGTAGCGGTGGTAGTACCGTCACCAGCGTCATCGTTGGCACGGGAGGCAACGTCTTTGACCAGCTGCGCGCCCATGTTTTCGAAGCGGTCATCCAGTTCGATTTCTTTGGCGACGGAAACGCCGTCCTTGGTGATGGTCGGAGCGCCGAAGCTCTTCTCGATAACCACGTTACGGCCTTTCGGGCCCAGGGTCGCTTTTACCGCGTCAGCCAGAACGTTGACGCCTTTGAGCATCTTGGTACGGGCGGCATCGCCGAACTTAACTTCTTTAGCAGCCATGATCGATATTCCTTAAATACTTTGTAGTAGCGGGAAAATGAACGGGGATATCAGCCTTCGATAACCGCGAGGATTTCGTTCTCGCTCATTACCAGCAGGTCTTCGCCATCGACTTTCACAGTGTTGCTGCCGGAGTAAGGACCGAACACAACCTTGTCGCCTTCCTTCACGGACAGTGCACGCACTTCACCGTTTTCCAGAGCTTTGCCCGGGCCTACAGCGAGAATCACACCGTGGTTGGCTTTTTCAGCAGCCGAACCTGGCAGGACGATACCGCCAGCGGTTTTCTTTTCTTCTTCGCTGCGACGGATGACGACGCGGTCATGCAGAGGACGAAGCTTCATTGTCGATCTCTCCTAATTGTGGTTTTCATCGGCCGGTGTAGTCCCGGCGGGTTTAACGAATCCGGCCTGCGCCGGTTGCGGTCCGTCGAGCGAACCGCGCAAGTCTGTCCGGTTTGAATACCGGAAACCTTTCGGTGACCGATACATAGGGGCGTACAAGCCGATTACAAGGGCTGGCGGAAAAAATTTTTCATCCAGACAAGGTAAATAACAGCCATAAACGAGCACGGCACCCGCAGGTGCCGTGTCGATGCAGATGTCACTTGTTGTCGCGGTGTTCGAACTCGCCTTCGATCACATTCGGCTCTCGACCGAGCGGCTCGCGCGGGGCCGGGCCGCCACGGGGTTGCAGGTCGTCGGCGAAGGCACGCTGGCGCATCGCCTGGTCTTCAGCACGCTGGCGCATCTTGTTCGCCAGCAGACGACGGGTGACCGGCAACAGCATCACCAGACCGACCACATCACTGATGAAGCCGGGAATGATCAACAGGCCGCCGGCCAGTGCCAGCATCAGGCCTTCGAGCATGGTCTGCGCGGGCAATTCGCCGCGATTCAGGCTTTCCCGGGCACGCAATGCGGTGGCCAGACCGGCGACGCGCAGCACGAACACACCGAACATCGAGCCGAGAATGATCAGCAGCAGGGCCGGGAAGAACCCGATAGAGCCTGCCACTTTGACGAATACGAACAGCTCCAGCACTGGAAACAGCAGAAAGAGCAACAGAAAAGGGCGCATCAAAGTTTCCTCAACGCAAGAAATGCCTTGCAGTAAGCCTTAGATGACGTCGCCCTTGCGTGAATTCAAGCTTAACTTTGCGCTTTTTTCGGCCAGGACTGGGCGTGAGCCAGAGAAACCAAGGCCTCGCGCACTTGTGTCGGCGTATTACATGGCGCCGCGAAGGGCAACCAGTAGACGGCCTGACCGATGCGCAGGTGCATGCCCTCGCTGTCGATGCCGGCCAGTTGCGCCGGCACACTGTTCGGCAGCCCGGCCAGCTCGACGTAATGGGCGATGGCCTTGGCGTGGTCGCTGTTCATGTGCTCGACCATGCTGATTTCCGCCTTGCCGGCGAACGGGTTGGCCAAGGTCAGATCGTCGATCCAGTGGATCGCACCAAAGCCGCCGATGTAGCGATGGCGCACCGGATCGAGCACCCAGAAATCGAAATCGTGGGCCTGGTGATAATTCTGCGAGTCGGGGAAATAGCGGTAATAACGCTCGGCGGCAGCCTCGATCGCGGCCGGGTCTTCGAGTTTCTGCGCTTGGGCCAGATAGGTCAGCCGCCCGACCGCCTGCACGTCGTCGGCCTCGCGCTCGCCCACCAGCATCGAGCACTTCGGATCTTTCTGCAGGTTATGCGTGTGCTGCGCGATGCGGCTGATCAGGATCAGCGGCCGACCCTGCTCGTCCAGGCAATACGGCACAACCGAGCCAAAGGGAAAACCCGGCATCGACTTGGAGTGGGTCGACAGCACTCCACGGTATTCCTTGAGAAGCAATTCTCGGGCATTCTTCGCCACTTCAGCGCTCAATTCGTGACTCCTTAAATGGGTTCCGTCTAGAAAACGGACAGGCGCGCAGCGAAAAGTAACCGGCGCGCATCGGGCAAATGTTCGTGTGCAACCAGGCCTGACCGGTGCCGATCGAGCGTTGCCGACAACAAAAACAACTCAGACCTGCCAGCGGGACATGCGAATGCAACTCAACGACAAAGTAATCATTATCACCGGCGGTTGCCAGGGTTTGGGCCGTTCCATGGCCGAGTATTTCGCCGGCGAGGGCGCGAAGCTGGCCCTGGTCGATCTGAATCAGGAAAAACTCGACGACGCCGTGGCCGCCTGCAAAGCCAAGGGTGTCGAAGCGCGCAGCTACCTGTGCAATGTGGCCAATGAAGAACAGGTCGAGCACATGGTCGCGCAAGTGGCCGAAGACTTCGGCGCCATCCACGGCCTGATCAACAACGCTGGCATTTTGCGCGATGGTCTGCTGCTGAAGGTCAAGGACGGTGAGATGACCAAGATGAGCCTGGCGCAGTGGCAGGCGGTGATCGACGTCAACCTGACCGGCGTGTTCCTCTGCACCCGAGAAGTCGCAGCGAAAATGGTCGAGCTGAAGAACAGCGGTGCGATCATCAACATTTCGTCGATCTCCCGTGCGGGCAACGTCGGCCAGACCAACTATTCCGCAGCCAAGGCCGGCGTCGCAGCGGCGACCGTGACCTGGGCGAAGGAGCTGGCGCGTTACGGCATTCGCGTCGCGGGCATTGCGCCGGGCTTCATCGAAACCGAGATGACCCTGGGCATGAAGCCGGAAGCGCTGGAAAAGATGACGTCGGGCATTCCGCTCAAGCGCATGGGCAAGCCTGAGGAGATCGCCCATTCGGCGGCGTATATCTTCGAAAACGACTACTACACCGGGCGGATTCTGGAGATGGATGGCGGGTTGCGGATCTGACTGTCACCCTGAAACAAATGTGGGAGCGAGCCTGCTCGCGAATGCGGTGTGTCATTCAACCCATTGGTTGTCTGATCTACCGCTTTCGCGAGCAAGCTCGCTCCCACAGGTTTTTCAGCGCTGCCGATGGATCAATCGTCGCTGATGGTGATATTCGGCATCGCCGGCGTGGCCGCTTCCTGCAAGACAATGCGCGCGCCGACGTGGCGGGCCAGTTCCTGATAGACCATGGCGATCTGGCTGTCCGGCTCGGCGATTACGGTTGGCTTGCCGCCATCGGCCTGTTCGCGGATCAGCATCGAGAGCGGCAGCGAGGCCAGCAGTTCGACGCCGTACTGGGTGGCCAGTTTCTCGCCGCCGCCTTCACCGAACAGATGCTCGGCATGCCCGCAGTTCGAGCAGATGTGCACGGCCATGTTTTCCACCACGCCCAGCACCGGAATGT
>NZ_RCNZ01000067.1:0-80022 GCF_004307525.1 Pseudomonas sp. Sample_21
CGTCATCAACTACGGCATCGAATTACTCGGCCGGCACATTGAAAAGCGGGTGGCCCTGCCATGACTCAAGCTCAAGTTGCTTCACAGGATCAGGCACTGCTGGACATTCGCGGCCTGCACAAACAGTACGGCACGGTGGAAGTGCTCAAGGGTGTCGACCTGAGCATGCAGCGCGGCAACGTCGTCACGCTGATCGGCTCCAGCGGTTCGGGCAAAACCACGCTGCTGCGTTGCGTGAACATGCTCGAAGAATTCCAGGGCGGGCAGATCCTGCTCGACGGCGAGTCCATCGGCTACGACGAGGTCAACGGTAAACGTGTGCGCCATGCGGAAAAGGTCATTGCCCGCCATCGTGCGATGACCGGCATGGCCTTCCAGCAATTCAACCTGTTCCCGCACCTGACCGCGTTGCAGAACGTCACCTTGGGCCTGCTCAAGGTGAAGAAAATGCACAAGGACGAAGCCGTGGTGCTTGCCGAAAAATGGCTGGAGCGTGTCGGCCTGCTGGAGCGGCGCAATCACTTTCCCGGTCAGTTGTCCGGCGGCCAGCAACAACGCGTGGCGATTGCCCGAGCGATTGCGATGAACCCGAGCCTGATGCTCTTCGATGAGGTCACTTCGGCCCTCGACCCGGAACTGGTCGGTGAGGTGCTCAACGTGATCAAAGGGCTGGCCGAGGACGGCATGACCATGTTGCTGGTGACCCACGAAATGCGTTTCGCCTTCGAGGTCTCGGACAAGATCGTTTTCATGAATCAAGGGCGAATCGAAGAGCAGGGGCCTCCCAAGGAACTGTTCGAACGCCCGCAATCGCCGCGTCTGGCGGAATTTCTCAAAAGCACGCGGTTTTGAATCTGTACTTTTGCAATCAGGAGAAACACCCATGAGCATTACGCGTTACGGCACCGGCAGCACCGCCGCTGGCGGCCAGCCTCGTCCATTCGCCCGCGCAGTTGAAGCGGATGGCTGGCTGCATGTGTCCGGCCAGGTTCCGGCGGTGGATGGCGAGATCATCGTTGGTGGCATCGTCGAACAGACCCACCAGACCATGAAGAACCTGATCGCGATTCTCGAAGAGGCTGGTTATGGCCTTGAAGATGTGGTCCGCGCTGGCGTCTGGCTGGACGATCCACGGGATTTCAGCAGTTTCAACAAGGTCTTCGCCGAGTATTTCAAACCCGAACACGCCCCGGCGCGGGCCTGTGTGCAGGCGAGCATGATGGTTGATTGCAAGGTTGAGATTGACTGCATTGCCTACAAGAAGAAGGCCTGATACACGCCGATCGTTCCCACGCTCTGCGTGGGAATGCAGCCCGGGACGCTCTGCGCCCTAAAAGTGGACGCGGAGCGTCCGGTGAGGCATTCCCACGCGGAGCATGGGAACGATCATTGGCTGTAAACTCCCGGCGACTTTGAATGGAAACCACTGACATGACCGAAGACACCATCAAGCGCCGGGCACGCGGTCTGGACCGGGCGTTCGATATCCTCGATTTTCTCAAGGAAATCGGCCAGCCCCTGCGCCCCAACGACATCGCCAATGGCATCGGCAGTCCGAAATCGACGGTCTACGAACTGGTCTCATCCTTGCTGGAGCGACGGATTCTCGAGCCGGTGGGCAAGGATGGCCACGTCTACCTTGGCCGCCAGTTGTACTTCCTTGGCCAGGCGCATCTGCGGCATTTCGACCTCAGCCGCGAGGCCGATCACGCCTTGCAGGAGATCGTCAGCCAGACCCGCGAAACTGCGCAGATGTGCCTGCTCAACGGGCGCAAATACACCGTCGCATTGATGAAGGAGGGTGAGCGGCATTTCCGCATTTCCTCCGACATCGGCGAAAACGCGCCGATCCCGTGGACGGCTTCCGGGCGTCTGTTGCTCGCGCACTTGAGCGATCAGCAGATCATCGACCTGATCGACGAAGACGACTACATCCTGCCCGACGGCGAACGCCTGCCACTGGAACGTTTTCTCGCAGAAATTCGTCAGGCTGGCGTCGATGGCTTCTTCTCCTTCGACAGCGTCGCCGACACCTTCACCCATTGCTTCGCCGCGCCGGTCAAAGACCCGCAAGGCGTGGCCATTTGCACGTTGTGCATCGTCGCCCCACGCGCCGATGCGAAAAACAATTACAACGACTATCGCCGGGTGCTGATCGAGAGCGCCAACAGCCTCGCCCGGCGGATCAACGAATAACCGCGGCTGCCTGCGGCCGCGCCTGTGAGGATTGGACCATGACCACTGCCATCAACTCTGCCGTAGAAAAAGGCGACGCCGCCATCGGTGCGCAATTGACCCGCGACGTCAGCCTGCCGGCGCTGGTGCTGCACCGCGAGGCGCTGGAGCACAATATTCGCTGGATGCAGAAATTTGTCAGCGACAGCGGCGCCGAACTGGCGCCCCACGGCAAAACCAGCATGACCCCGGCACTGTTCAAACGACAGCTCGACGCCGGCGCCTGGGGCATCACCCTCGCCAGCGCCACCCAGACCCGCGCGGCTTATGCCCACGGCGTGCGTCGCGTGTTGATGGCCAACCAGTTGGTCGGTACGCCGAACATGGCGTTGATTGCCGATCTGCTCGCCGATCCGACGTTCGATTTCCATTGTATGGTCGACCACCCGGACAACGTCGCCGACCTCGGGGCTTACTTCGCTTCCCGTGGGGACAAGCTCAACGTAATGATCGAATATGGCGTGGTCGGCGGCCGTTGCGGTTGCCGCAGCGAGCAGGAAGTCATCGAGTTGGCCAAGGCCATCGATGCGCAACCGGCACTGGCCTTCACCGGTATTGAAGGTTACGAAGGCGTGATTCATGGCGATCATGCGGTCAGTGGCATTCGCGAATTCGCCGCGTCGCTGGTTCGTCTCGCGGTGCAGCTACAGGACAGCGGCGCCTTTGCCATCGCCAGACCGATCATCACAGCGTCGGGTTCGGCCTGGTACGACCTGATCGCCGAATCTTTCGAAACCCAGAACGCCGCTGGCCGCTTCCTCAGCGTGTTGCGCCCGGGCAGTTATGTCGCGCACGACCATGGCATCTACAAAGAGGCGCAGTGCTGCGTGCTCGACCGTCGCAGCGACCTGCACGAAGGCCTGCGCCCGGCGCTGGAAGTCTGGGCTCATGTGCAGTCGCTGCCGGAACCGGGTTTTGCGGTGATCGCCCTGGGCAAGCGCGATGTCGCCTTCGATGCCGGTTTGCCGGTGCCGTTGTTGCGCTACAAGGCCGGCGTGGTGCCGGCGGCGGGGGATGATATCGGCGCGTGCAAGGTCACCGCGGTGATGGATCAGCATGCGTTCATGACCGTAGCGCCGGGTGTCGAGTTGCGGGTCGGCGACATCATTTCCTTTGGTACTTCGCATCCATGCCTGACGTTTGACAAATGGCGTGTTGGGTTGCTGGTGGATGAGCAGATGGCGGTCATCGAGACCATGGAGACTTGTTTCTAAGGCTTGAGATTGCGTTGCGGCGGCTATTCGCGAGCAGGCTCGCTCCCACAAGATCAATGCGTTCCATTGTGGGAGCGAGCCTGCTCGCGAAGACGCCCGCTTAGCCTCCACTGAACCACCCGAGATCCCACCCGATGAAAATCCTCAGCAACACCCCGCGCATCGCCCTGATCGGCGAGTGCATGATCGAACTGCAACAACGAGCCGACGGCAGTCTGCAGCAAAGCTTCGGTGGCGATACCCTCAACACGGCGGTGTACCTGTCCCGTGCGCTGGGCGACAAGGCGCAAGTCGACTACGTCACCGCGCTGGGCGATGACAGTTTCAGCGACGCCATGTGCCAGATCTGGCGCAGCGAAGGCATCGGCCTCGATCTGGTGCAGCGTTTGCCCGGTCGGCTGCCCGGTCTGTACTGCATCCAGACCGACGCCAACGGCGAACGGCGTTTCCTGTACTGGCGCAACGAAGCGGCGGTACGCGATTGCTTCACCACCCCTGCGGCCGAGCCGATCCTCGCGGCGTTGCCGCACTACGACGTGCTGTATTTCAGTGGGATCACCCTCGCCGTACTCGGAATGCAAGGCCGCGCCCGACTGATCAAGACCCTGATTGAAGCCAGACAGCGCGGCGCACGCATCGTTTTCGACAACAACTACCGCCCACGCCTGTGGGCGTCGGTGGAAGAGGCGCGGGCGGCGTATCGCAGCGTCCTGCCTTATGTCGATCTGGCTTTGCTGACGGTGGATGACGAACAGGCGTTGTTCGGGTTTGCCGATTGCGCTGAGGTGTTTGCCACGTACGCGCAGATCGGCACACCGGAAGTGGTGCTCAAGCGCGGCGCCGAGGCGTGTCTGATTCGTTGTCAGGGGGACGCGTTTGAAGTGCCGGCGCAGAAGGTCGATAAGGTTGTCGACACCACGGCGGCGGGGGATTCGTTCAGTGCGGCGTATCTGGCCAGGCGCTTGCTCGGCGGCAGTCCGGCAGAGGCGGCGCAAGCGGGACATGAATTGGCCAGTCGGGTGATACAGGTGCCTGGAGCGCTGATTCCCAGGTAATCAGAGAATGGCCGCTTGCTGCGCAATCGGTTCGCGAGCAGGCTCGCTCCCACAACGCGGTCGACATGTGGGAGCGAGCCTGCTCGCGAAGAAGCCTGGCAGCCAGCCGATCAATCCCGATAAAACACCTGCACCAGGTGATAACCAAACTTGCTCTTGATCGGCCCATGCACGGTGCGCAGCGGCTTCTTGAAAATCACCGCATCAATCGCGCCGACCATCTGCCCCGGCCGCACTTCGCCCAGGTCGCCGCCGCGTTTGCCGGACGGGCAGGTGGAAAATTTCTTCGCCAGCACATCGAACGCTTCGCCCTTGGCAATGCGCTGTTTGAGTTGTTCGGCCTCTTCGGCGGTTTTCACCAGAATGTGGCGGGCTTGGGCTTTCATCGTGCAATACCTGATAACGGGGTGACAGCGGGGCGCGCGATTATGCCTCAAGTCGCGGGGTCGGGTTGCTCAACTTGCGAATCTTGCTCGCCAGCACTTCAAGGACAAAGGGCTTGGCGACCATGTCCATGCCCTCTTCAAGAAAGCCCTGACGCTCGGCAGCAATCTGCGCGTAACCGGTCATGAACAGCACTTTAAGCCCCGGACGATGCTGCCGAGCAATCTCCGCCAACTGGCGCCCGTTCATGCCCGGCAGCCCGACATCGGTAACCAGCAGATCGACGCGTTGCACGGACTCGAGCACGGGCAGGGCGTTCGTGGCATTTTCCGCTTCGAAGGTGGTGTAGCCCAGTTCCTTGAGCAGATCGAGCACCAGCATGCGCACTGCCGGATCATCCTCGACCACAATCGCGGTCTCGCCTGAAGATGAAGCGGCAATCGGTTCGGCTTTCTCCACAGACGAGGATTCGGGCGTCGGCTCAAGCAAACGCGGCAAGTACAGACGTACACAAGTGCCTTGCCCCGGCACACTGTCGAGGCTGACATGGCCACCGGACTGCTGGGCGAAACCGTAGATCATCGACAGCCCCAGACCGGTACCCTGGCCGATCGGCTTGGTGGTAAAGAACGGATCGAACGCCTTGGAACGGATTGATGGGGTCATGCCGGTGCCGTTATCGCTGACCGCGAGCATCACGTATTCGCCGGCCTTCACGGGCTCGAGAATGGTGGTGTCGCTGCTGTCGAGATACACGTTCGCGGTCTGGATCAGCAACGTGCCGCCTTCGGGCATCGCATCGCGGGCATTGATCACCAGGTTGAGCAGGGCATTTTCCAGCTGGCTGACGTCGGTACTCACCGGCCACAAATCTTCGGGCAGGCGCAGTTGCAGCTCGATGGCATCGCCCTTGGTGCGGCGGATCAGGTCTTCCAGTGAATGCACCAGTTCATTGACGTGCAGTTGCTTGCGGTCCAGCGACTGGCGCCGCGAGAAGGCCAGCAAGCGATGCGTCAGCGCGGCCGCACGGTTGGCCGACGACACGGCCGCCTCGGTGAAGCGACCAATCTCATCGGCGCGACCGTTGGCGATGTAGCGCTGCATCAAGTCGAGGCTGCCGATGATGCCGGTGAGCATGTTGTTGAAGTCGTGGGCGATGCCGCCGGTGAGCTGGCCGACGGCTTCCATCTTCTGCGCGTGGCGCAAGGCGTCTTCGGCGCGCTCGCGTTCGAACATCTCGTTCTGCAAACGCTCGTTGGCCTGAGCCAGTTGCTCGGTGCGCGCGCTGACCCGCTCTTCGAGGGTCTCGTTGAGATTGCGCAGGGCTTCCTCGGTTTTCTTGCGCTCGGTTTCGTCGATGACAAAGATGTAGAAGCCATTCACTGCGCCGTCCGCGCCATGTCGCGGCAGATAATTCATGAGGGCATGACGGGTGCTGCCGTCGCGGTGCGGCGTGTAGAAACTGAAGGAGCAGGAGCGGCCGGCCAGTGCTTCGGCGATGTACGGCGCACGCAGGAAATACGCCTCTTCGCCGATGACTTCGCGGATCGTGCGCCCATACAACTCCTGCGGCGTCAGGCCGTACCAGTCCAGATAGGCTGCGTTGTTCAAGCGAAAGCGTTCTTCGGCGTCGACATAGCTGATCAGGATCGGCATGGCGTTGATGATCAACTGCAATTCGGTCTGGCTCTGACGCAGCGCCTGTTCCGTATGTTTGCGTTCGGTCAGGTCCAGCGCCGCGCCGAGAAAGCGCATCGGCCGACCATGATGATCCTTGTAGCAACGCCCGCGCGCGAACACCCAGCGCAGCGTGCCATCGGCCTGCAACAGGCGATATTCCTCGGCGTACTCGGTGCCATGGGTGATGCAGTACTTGATGCCGCGCGCGACCATGGCGCGGTCTTCGGGGTGCACCCCGTGCATGTATTCGCTGATCGGCAACTGCCCGGCCCTGGCCGGATCCACGCCGTGCAATTCGGCGAAGTGCGCATCGGCGATGAAACGGTCTTCGCCAATGTCCCAATCCCAGGTGCCGACGGCGTCGGTGGCGGCGAGGGCCAGTTGCAGACGCTCCTCGGACTGACGCTGGGCCTTGAGGCTTTCTTCGGAACGACGCTGCAATTCCAGGGCAATGCGTCGGCGCTCGTTGGTTTCGATGGCGGTGATCAGAATCCCCGCCACCTGTGCGGTTTCATCGCGAATCGGGCTGTAGGTCAGATCCAGCCAGAAATCGGTTTTTTTGCCGTCCCGCTGCACGCTGAACCGCTGCTCGCTGAAGCTGCGCACCTGGCCCTGCAGCACCGCTTGGTATATCGGCTCGGCAAAATCCCTCACTTCCGGCCAGACCTCATGCGTCGGCTGGCCGAAGGCTTCGGGATGTTTGCTCCCAGCGAGCAGGGCAAAGCCATTGTTGTAGATCTGCGTGAGTTGCGGACCCCATAACAGCAGCATCGGCATCGGCGAATGAATCACGATGTCCACCGCCGTGCGCAGGCTCTGCGGCCAGGTGCCGGCGGTGCCCAGCGGGCTGCGGCTCCAGTCGGTGCGGGCAATCAGGGCCTGAGCGTCATCGGTGGCGGGTACAGCATTCATGTTTCAATCCTGAGCGTGGTTCGGTGAGACGGGGTCTATCATTGTTGCAGGAGCCGCGCCAAGCGTCGGCCAAATTTGCTCATTCAATGCTTCGCGGGTGCTTTCAGCCATGGAAATCGATGCACTGTTGTCAATATTGTCGCAAAAAAACGGCTCGGATCTGTTCCTCTCTACCGGCGCAGCGCCGAGTGCGCGCATTGATGGCGTGCTGACGGCGCTCAGCGATCAGCCATTCAAACCCGGCGAAACCGCGGCCATCGCCACCTCCCTGATGGACGCCGAGCAGCGCCGGGAGTTCGACCGGGATCTGGAAATGAACCTGGCAATCTCCCGAACGGGCGTCGGGCGGTTCCGGGTGAACATTTTCAAGCAGCGCAACGACGTTTCGATCGTGATCCGCAACGTCAAGGTCGACATCCCGCGATTCGAAGACCTGAAGCTGCCGCCGGTGTTGCTGGAAACGGTGATGCTCAAACGTGGCCTGATTCTTTTTGTCGGCGCGACCAGTTCAGGCAAGTCGACTTCGCTGGCGGCACTCATCGATCACCGCAACCGTCACAGTGCCGGACACATTGTGACGATCGAAGACCCGATCGAATATATCCATCGGCACAAGCGCTCGATCATCAATCAGCGTGAAGTCGGCGTAGATACCCGAAGCTTTCATGCGGCTTTGAAGAACACTCTGCGCCAGGCTCCGGATGTTGTATTGATTGGTGAGATCCGTGACCGCGAAACCATGGAGCATGCACTGTCATTCGCTGATACCGGCCATCTTGTGTTGTCGACGCTGCATGCGACCAATGCCAATCAGGCACTGGATCGAATCATCAATATGTTTCCCGAGGAGAAGCGCGAACAGCTTTTGCAGACATTGGGCAACAACCTCAAAGCCTGTGTTTCGCAGCGTCTGGTCCGCACTGTCGATGGCCAAAGGCGCGCGGCAGTCGAAATTCTTCTGGGTACGCCGACCATCGCTGACCTGGTCCGACGCGGCCAGTTCGAAGAGCTCAAGCCGATGATGGAAAAATCGACCGGACTCGGTATGCAGACATTTGACGCGGCACTGTTTGCGCTGTTTGCAGAAGGTGCAATCAGTGAGCAGGAAGCATTGAAGAATGCCGATTCGGTGAATAACTTGAAGTTGCGAATCAAACTTCAGCACGACCAGGCAGGTGTTAACAATACAGGCACCGGCGAGTGGGGTTTGATGGATTGACTTGGTGTCTTCGATTGCATCGTGTGTTTGCACGGCAACAACACTTAATAATTGACTCGTGGTTCGGTTGTATGTGTTTGGGTAAAACGTCATCACGCTGAATGGTCAGCTAGTTGGTTTGATGAGGTTTTACTGTGAACGAAGTTAAGAAAAATAAAGTATTCCGCCCATCGAAAGTTGCGCTGGCTGAATGGAAGTATCGGTCTGCGGCAGATGCTACCGAGCGCGATATGGTTCTTCGGCATCTGGAAGATGCATTGAATGAGTACACTGAAGATCACGATATAGACTGGTATGGGCGTGAAGTAGAGTTGCAACCAGGCTCTTCACTGCATGAAATATATAACCCCGGCAGACTTCTGCTCAGTGAACTGCTGAAAACCGGGCCGGTCATAGGTGCAATCGGTCGAGAGGAGGCGCGCGAGCATAACGGCCTGGTTCGGATTACGCCGGAAGGCAAGATGGAAGTCCGTGCCGTCAGAGGTTGGGTAGATCTGGTTGCGGCGCAGTATTTTGAATACAGTCAACCTACGCGCTCGACGGTGAGTCTCATCGCCGACATTGCCGCAGTCGCCGGCGGTTTTGTATGGCCCGATCTGGATGTAACCCTGGATCAGTGGTTCAAGTTTCATGATATCGATCTGCCTGACACCAAGGCCAAGATCAGTAACTTGATCGGCTTGTTCAAGTTTTCACCCGAGGTCAGGGAGCCAGTTGCTTTTTGGGATCACTTTCAATCCGGTGAGCAGAGTCACAACGGGTTATCCGAAGAGCAATTTGCAGATATTCGTGGCGTCACCGCCAAATTGATGCCGAAGCGAAAACTGTTGTCAGCCTTGTACAACGTCACAGGGCGCGCGGATATATCTCACGAAACGGCGGCGCAGCGCCTCTTTGAATTTGTCGCCTATCCAGTTTCGCTGGATCTTGCCAGAAGTTATATCAAAGAGCTGAATTGGTACGGGGTGAATGACGGGCAAACGCTTTCCGAAAATATTCTCCGCCAATTGTTGATGACCGCGATTTTACTCGACCTGGACCCATCAATCGGCCATCGCCACTTGGTCGAACGGCGGGACCTGTACTCGCCAGACAATCTTGAGCGCCATCCATCAGAGATACTCGAGGAGTACACCGAGTTTGTGCGGAACAAGCGCTGGGTAGATCCGATATTGGCGCCTCTGGTGGTTCATCTTCTCCTGGCACGCAACGCGCCCGAATTTCTGGTCAGGAAAATTCCGACAGAGGTCACACTTGGATCGATCGCCTGGATCAAGTTCTGTCGCGCTGTAGTATTGGTCGAGGCGGTAAAGACCGGGGCCTCGCGGGAATTGACCTATGCACAGATCATCGCTTACGGCGAACTGGAGCCGGTCAGTGAAGCGCAGAAGCATATGCGCGATCTGGCGCTGATCGACCCGATCGTGGAGTGGGCGTTGCTCAACCGGATTATCTCCAGAGCCGAACTCGAAGAGGCAGAAGAAACCTGTACACGAAGGGCGATTGACGCGTTTGAGCACCACGCAGACCAATTCGCCCAGCTAGCTCGCGCATTTTCGACACCGTTACCCAACCGAGCGGAAATTGCCCGAACCCAATTGAGAAAAGCTGCACCGGGCTGCGACACACTGGACGAAAAGGCGCTATCCGAGAAAGGCGGACAGCAAATCATGTCCATGGTCGAGCTGCATCAATCGGGCGATCTGGTCACCGGTCAGTGGGACAGGCGCACCGTACGTTTGATCGTCAACGGATTGCTGCAACCTGCGATCAACTACAACCCTGCGGGTCTCAGTCTTTATCAGCGTTATCCGCGACTGCTGACGATTGAATCCTGTGACGAGGAAATGGATCGTCAGTTGGCCGTGCATTTCGAAGCGGTGAACGGCGGCATGATGTCTGCCGTCAAGCTGGCGTTGGCACACATGCCGGAAGCGGATCTGCAAGTGTTCATGAATGCTGACATTCATTTTTTTACCGTGCGTGAATCGGCATCCTATGTGACTACGCGCCGGGCCGGCGGACCTTTGAATGTAGGGCTTGAACAAGAAACACAACAAAGCCGGGATGCCGCCACGGGACGCTTCGGCGTTGTGATGTACACGTCTGATGAAGACGCTGATCTTTGTTATGAATTATTCACTTCGCGTGCAGAAACCCGCAGGAATGATGCGCTGGGTGCTTTCATCAGACGGGAAAAAAAGCTTCAGCAACGCTCAAGAATGAGCGCCAGTGCCAACATGACGACGCCCCTGAGCAACACCCTGACCCAGAGCGTTCCGCTGAACATCAGGCGCTATACCCGTGCCGCGGCCGAGGACGCTTCGATCAGCAGCAGTATGGCGATCATCGATTACTTCGGCGCGCTGAAAGCACCAGCGCAATCTACGCAGTTGCGACCAGGGTTCTATCAGAAATTCAACGACCCTAACATCGTGCGCATCGCCGGGTTTCTCGCCGAGAACAGACCCTTCCTGAATAAAACCGAGCTCAGAGAGCTCGTGCGTGTACCGACGCCGCTCGAACTCTCCCGGGAAGAGGGCGAACGCTTGCTGACTTACTTCATCGACCTGTTGGTGCCGTTCAAAAAATGCATCGAGGACATCGCCTCGGGCGAACACAACAAGATGGTGGACGGGGTTTACGGATGTTTGATGGACGGCATCGGCCTGGTGGGAACAGTGGCTGGTGCCAGCTCGAAGGCGCTGAGTATTTCCACCAGGGCCATTTCCACTACTGCCAAGGCCGCGCGTTTCACCCGGCTGGCGTTTACTTCGGCCATCTCGCTTTTCAATCCCTTCGACGGTGTGCCCTCTGGTCTGCAGGCGGGCGGTAAACTGGTACACAAGGGCCTGCTGCGGTTCAACAAGAACACTCATGACCTGATTACTCTGGCCAGGGGGCAATTGCACAGGATCAGCGGTCGCCGGCAATCCTATGATCTGCTTGAAGCGGCCGATAACGCGCAATTCGGGTTGGGTAGCTGGCGGCCACGCGGGGCTACGCATGAAGCCGTCGCCGTGCTGGCCGCGCGCAGTGGTGACAAATGGTACTCGCTGAATCGACGCGGCAACTTGTGGGGCAAGTCTCTGGAGGGTTTTGTGTATCAAGCCCCCTTGCAACTGCCTGCTTCGCCGCGCACGTTGCCGCTCAGTTACACGCGCAAGTTCATCGAGCAAAGCCTGCCCCGTGCACGGGCCAAGATCGACAACGCATTGGAAATCTTCAACCGTCATGATTTCAAACGCGATCGCGACGCGCTGATGAAGATCGTGTTCGGCGATGCTTCTCAGGTGTCCACTGATCGGCTGGTGAACTACTTGCGTTTGATCCGCTTCGATTTCGCCGGGTTCTCCTTGAGCAACATGGTTCTCGACGGCCTCAAGATCAACGACACCCTGGCATCGTTCGATGCAAACAATTACCAGCGCTGGAAAGACGCGGGTTCGAGCGGTGATTGCGCTATAGCGTTTGTTGAGGTCTACACGAAAAACTTCAATCGACACTTCGTCAGCATGGGTCTGAACCACGATGTGATCGCCGACGACCTGATTCATGAGCTGTTCCACGCCAGCGCACAAACCGACGATGTCGGTTATGCCACGGACGCCGTGCATGCCAGTGACAGCGGACAGCAGCTGGATGTGTCCGTTTTGCTCAATCTGGGGGCAGGTTGCCTGGCGCAGTCGCAGAGCGGCACTGACTGTCATGCGCCGTCCAGAGCCTTCGAAAACGCCGACTCGCTCACGCTGGTCACCTCATTGCTGAGTCAACTGATCACTGACGAGGTCACTTTCGATCAAAACATGACTGTTCTTGACAGTGCGCTCGAGGCCAGTGCGGGCCGGGCGATTGGCGAGCCGGTGGTCATTACCTTGAACAAACCTCGTTGATGAAAAGCACTGCCGCCAGCCTGTCGGATGAGGGCGTCAGTGCCGATTTCAATCAGCCAGTTCCGGTCGATCCCGAAACTGCTCCAGCGCTTCGGGATTGGCCAGTGCATCGGTGTTTTTTACCGGCCTTCCATGCACGACATCACGCACCGCCAGCTCCACGACTTTGCCGCTGATGGTGCGCGGTATGTCCGTCACTGCAACGATCCGCGCCGGGACATGCCTCGGCGTGGTATTGGCGCGGATCACCTCGCGGATTCGCTGTTCGAGTCCTTGATCGAGTTCGACACCATCGCGCAAACGCACGAACAGCACGACCCGTACATCATCCTGCCACTGCTGACCGATGGCGACGCTGTCCAGTACCTCGGTGATTTTCTCGACCTGACGATAGATTTCCGCCGTGCCGATGCGCACGCCGCCCGGGTTCAATACCGCATCCGAGCGGCCATGGATGATCATCGCGCCGTGGGGCAACTGTTCGGCGTAATCACCTTGTGCCCAGACGCCGGGGAACAGACTGAAGTAGGACTGGCGGAGTTTTGAGCCGTCGGGGTCATTCCACAAGCCGATCGGCATCGCCGGGAAATGCCGTGTGCAGACCAGCTCACCTTTCTCGCCGATCACCGGTTGGCCAGCGTCGTTCCACACCTCGACGGCCATGCCCAGGCTCTTGCCCATGATTTCTCCGCGACGTACCGCTGACAGCGGGTTGCCATTGACGAAGCACGAAACGATGTCGGTACCACCGGACATTGAAGCCAGGCACACATCGGTTTTGAAGTCGCGGTAAACGAAATCGTAGCTTTGCGGTGACAAAGCCGAGCCTGTGCAGAGCAGGGTTTTCAAACTGCTCAAGTCATGACTTTCGCGGGGCCTGGTGCCGCTGCTTTCCAATGTGGCAAGGAATTTCGGACTGGTGCCAAACACACTGATGCGTTCGTCGTCGATCAGATCGAGCAAGCGCTGATGGTCCGGATAAAACGGCGAGCCGTCGTAGAGCACCACGGCGCTGCCAACCGCGAGCGCCGAAACCAGCCAGTTCCACATCATCCAGCCGCAGGTCGTGTAGTAGAACAAGCGGTCACCGGGACCGAGGTCGCAGTGCAAACCATGTTCCTTGACGTGTTGCAGCAGCACACCGCCGGTGCTGTGGACGATGCATTTCGGCACGCCAGTGGTACCGCTGGAGTACAGCACGTAGAGCGGATGATTGAACGGCACCGGGGTGAAATCCGGTTCGCCGCCGGGTTGATAAAAATCCTCCCAGAAGCAGACATCGGCCAGGGTTTGGTAATCCTCGATGCGCGCTTGCGGACGGGCGTACGGGACGATGATCAACTGCTGCAGTGACGGCAGTTGTGCCAGGATTTCGTTGAGCTTGGCGGTCTGATCCAGGATTTTTCCGGCGTATTGATAACCGGCACAGGTGAGCAGCACTTTCGGTTCGATCTGGCCAAAGCGATCGATCACGCCGTGGGTGCCGAAGTCCGGCGACGAGCAGGACCAGATCGCGCCGAGGCTGGTGGTGGCCAACATCGCCACCAGGGTTTGCCAGGTGTTGGGCATGCACGCCGCCACGCGATCACCCAGGCCAACGCCTGTTGCGCGCAGGCTCGCCTGAAAACCGGCGACGTGTTCGGCCAGTTCGGCCCAGGTCAGTTGTTCGCGCTGGCCGTTTTCCGCCACAGCAACCACCGCCACGGCATCGTCGCGGCGGCGCAGCAGGTGTTCGGCAAAGTTCAGCGTCGCGCCCGGAAACCACTCGGCGCTGGGCATTTCCGCACCTTCACGCAAGATGGCGTCGGGCTGGGTGTGAAAGCGGATGTCGAAGAAATCGACGATCGCCTGCCAGAACGCCGGGCGCTGATCGATGCTCCATTGGTGCAGGGCAGGGAAGTCGTCGAGCTTAAGCGAATGCCGCTGATTGATTTCGCGCCGGAAAACGTCCATACGCGAACCGGCGATATGCTGGGCGTCGGGTTGCCAGAGGATGTCGGACATGGGTTTGCCTCTTCTTATCGGATTCGCGAGCTGGCTCGCTCCCACAATGGCCAGGTGTTTATTGCGCCAGCCAGCCACCATCAATATTCCACGCCGCGCCGCGCACCTGGCTGCCGGCTTCACTGCACAAGAACAACACCAGCTCACCCAGATGCTGCGGTGTAACGAACTCCAGCGACGGCTGTTTTTCCGCCAGCAGATCATGCTGCGCCTGCTGCGGATCGACACCCTTGGCCGCGCGATCATCGATCTGCTTCTGCACCAGCGGCGTCAACACCCAGCCCGGACAGATCGCATTGCAGGTGACATTGCTGGTCGCGGTTTCCAGCCCGACTACTTTGGTCAGACCGATCACGCCATGCTTGGCGGCGACGTACGCGGCTTTGCCGGTGGAGCCGACCTGGCCGTGCACCGAGGCGATATTGATGATGCGCCCCCAGTTCTTGCGGCGCATGCCCGGCAGGCTCAACCGCGTGCTGTGAAATACCGATGACAGGTTGATCGCGATGATCGAATCCCAGCGCTCAACAGGAAACTCTTCTACGGCCGCAACGTGCTGAATGCCGGCGTTGTTGACCAGAATGTCGACGCCGCCAAACTCGCGCTCGGCGTAGGCGACCATGTCGGCAATCTGCGCCGGGTCGCTGACATCGGCGGGGTGATGGCCGACCTTGCCGCCGTACTGAGCGACGTCGGCGATCACCTTCGAGGCGTCGCCGAAGCCATTGAGAATCAGGTTGGCGCCCGCTTTTGCGAGAGTCAGCGCGATGCCCAGGCCGATGCCGCTGGTGGAGCCGGTTACCAACGCTGTCTTGCCGGAAAGAGTGGTCATGAATACCTCACACAATGCCAGTGGCGTAGAAAGTGCCGATCACCACGAAAACCGCGAGGGTCTTGATCAGCGTAATACAGAAAATGTCTTTGTAGGCTTCGCGGTGGGTCAGTCCGGTCACCGCCAGCAGCGTGATCACCGCGCCGTTGTGCGGCAGGGTGTCCATGCCGCCGCTGGCCATCGCGGCCACGCGGTGCAGCACTTCCAGCGGGATATTCGCCGCGTGCGCTGCACTGATGAACTGCTCGGACATCGCCGCCAGCGCGATGCTCATGCCGCCCGACGCCGATCCGGTAATGCCGGCGAGCAGTGTCACGGTAATCGCTTCGTTGACCAACGGATTGGGAATCTGCTTGAGCCAGTCGGCCAGCACCAGGAACCCCGGCAGCGAAGCGATTACCGCACCAAAGCCGTATTCAGACGCGGTGTTCATGGCCGCGAGCAACGCACCGCTGACCGCGCTTTTGCTGCCTTCGGCGAGCTTGCTTTTGATCGCCTTGAAACCGAACGCCAGCACCATGAGGATGCCGACCAGCAACGCCGCCTGCACCGCCCAGATCGCCGTAAGCTTGGCGATTTCGGTAGTGACCGGCGCGGCCATGCCCGGCAGCGCTAGGCTGTGGGTCTTGCCGTACCACTGCGGAATCCACTGGGTGAACAGCAGGTTCATGATGCCCACGGCCAGCAATGGCGACAGGGCAATCCACGGGTTGGGCAGCTTCAGGTCTTCGGCGGTTTCCGGTTCGTTGCGAAGTTCAGTGCCGTAGCCTTCGCCGGCACGTTGCGCCTTGTTGCGTTGGCGCTGCAGAAACAGCATGCCGGCGCAGAACACGAAAATCGTGCCGATCACCCCCAGCCACGGCGCCGCCCATGCGGTGGTGTTGAAGAAGGTGCTGGGGATGATGTTCTGGATCTGCGGCGTGCCGGGCAGGGCGTCCATGGTGAACGAGAATGCGCCGAGGGCAATGGTCGCCGGGATCAGGCGTTTGGGAATATTGCTCTGGCGGAACATCTCCGCTGCAAACGGGTAAACAGCGAAGACGACGACGAACAACGACACGCCGCCGTAGGTGAGCAGGGCGCAGACCAGCACGATCACCAGCATCGCTTGTTTAGTCCCGAGCAAGCGAATCGCAGCGGCCACGATCGAGCGCGAGAAGCCGGACAGTTCGATGAGCTTGCCGAACACCGCGCCGAGCAGGAATACCGGGAAATAGAGCTTGATGAAACCGACCATCTTGTCCATGAACACCCCGGTGAAAGCAGGGGCAACGGCGGACGGATCGGTGAGCAGGACCGCGCCGAGGGCGGCGATCGGGGCAAAGAGGATGACGCTGTAGCCACGGTAGGCGGCGAGCATCAGCAGCGTCAGGGCTGCCAAGGCAATGATCACACTCATGGTGTGTCTCTCCAGGATTGTTATTTTTGTGGGTGGAACGGGTGTGGAGAGTGGGTTAGCGAGATTTGTGCCAATCTCCTAACTGGTTGAAATATAACGAAATTTGATCCGGGTCGCGTTCTGGTAGCTGTTTTTGTCTCTTAGTTGAGATTTTCTTTGAGTGGGCCGGCGCCTTCGCGAGCAGGCTCGCTCCCACATTGGTCATGCATTCCCCTGTGGGAGCGAGCCTGCTCGCGAAGCTTTTGCTCTAGTCTTAAAATGGAGATCGGATGTCTCTATATGTAGACTCAACGATCCCCAGCGCAGCCATTTTTTTGTACAGCGTCGACCGCCCCAGCCCCAGTCGAACCGCCGCCTCCGGCACTTTTCCCGCGCATTGCGCCAGGGTCGACTCGATCAACTGCCGATCAAACCGCGCCCGCGCCTGTGCAAATGTCTCCCCAGCGGAGGCTTGCATGCTCGGCTCGGACGTTCGCTCAACCGGAGTAAACGTGCCAATCGCGCCGCGAATATCCTGCTCGGTCAGCATCAGATCATCACTGAGCAACGCCGCCCGCTCCAGCACATTGCGCAACTCACGGATGTTGCCCGGCCAGGCATGCTGGCCGAGCAACGCCAGCGCATCGCGGTGCAGTTCATGCTGGCTGCGCAGTTCTTCGAGAATCGCCTCGCTCAGCGCCGGCAAATCGTCGAGACGTTCACGCAGCGGCGGCACCTGGATCGGCAGTACGTTGAGGCGGTAGTACAAATCGGCGCGAAATTCGCCGCGCTTGATCGCCGCCTGCAAATCCGTCGACGTCGCGGCGATTACCCGCACATCGCTCTGAATCACTTCATTGGAGCCGACCGGCTCGAACTCCTTTTCCTGCAACACGCGCAGCAGTTTGCTTTGCAGCGGCAGCGGCATATCGCCGATCTCATCGAGAAACAGCGTGCCACCCTGAGCGATTTGTAATTTACCGGTGCGGCCCTTGCGGTCAGCGCCGGTAAAGGCGCCGGGTGCCGTGCCAAAGAACTCGGCTTCCAGCAGCGCCTCGGGAATTGCCGCGCTGTTGATGCTGACGAAGGCTTTGTGTGCGCGGGGTGAGGCGCTGTGGATCGCTTGAGCAAGCAACTCTTTACCGGTGCCGGTTTCCCCCAGCAGCAAAACCGGCGAATCAGCACTGGCACTGCGCCGCGCACGGCGTTTGACTTCAAGGCTGGCAGCGCTGGTACCGATGAAGTGGGCGAAGTTGTATTTGGTCTGCCGCGCACGCAGTAGCGAGCGGGTCGAGGCGAGTTCTTCCTGCATGCTCAGGTAGCGCTTGAGCATCGGCGACAGCGTGCGCAACTCGTCGAACAGGGCAAAACCGATGGCGCCGATCACGCTGCCGGCGTCGTCGTGGATTGGCAGGCGCATCACCACCAGTGGTTCCTTTGGCGTGTCCTGCATGTCCAGCAGAATCGGCCGACCGGTGCGTACCACCTCGCGCAGCAGGCTGCCGGGGATCACGCTTTCGCAGGGTTTGCCGATAGCGCCTGCCGCTGAATCGAGACCGAAGCGCCGGGCGTAGCGTTCGTTCATCCAGACGATATTCGCATCGCGATCAACAATCACCGTGCCCTCACTGGATTGCTCGATGATCTCGAACAGCGAACGGATCGCCAGGGTGCGCACCCGTTGGTAGTCCTTGAGGCTTTCGGTGGTGTTCATGGAGGCTGATCCTGATTGTTTGTTGCCGGTACCGGTCCCTTCGCGAGCAGGCTCGCTCCCACAGGGGGCTGCATTCCAATGTGGGAGTGAGCCTGCTCGCGAATGCCGCGCCGCGGATTTACAGAAAAAAACCTACCCCGGATGCGCCGCCGCCAACAGCTCTTTGGTGTAGGGATGTTGCGGGTTGTCAAACACGTCGTGACTGGCACCACGCTCTACCACCTGGCCGTCCTTGATGACGATCATGTCGTGTGCCAACGCGCGCACCACCGCCAGATCATGGCTGATGAACAGGTAGGTCAGACCATATTTCTCCTGCAAATCACGGAGCAGGGCGACCACTTGTTTCTGCACAGTGCGGTCGAGCGCGGAGGTCGGTTCATCGAGCAGGATCAGTGCGGGTTTGAGCACCAGAGCCCGGGCGATGGCGATGCGTTGGCGCTGGCCACCGGAAAATTCATGCGGGTAGCGATGGCGGCTTTCCGGGTCGAGCCCCACTTCCCTGAGCACGCGAATCACTTGCTCATCGCACTCATTGGCCGTCGACTCGCAATGCACTTCGAGACCTTCGCTGATGATCTGTGCCACCGACATGCGCGGGCTGAGGCTGCCGAACGGATCCTGAAACACTACCTGCATCTGCCGCCGCCACGGCCGCAGCTGCTTTTGATTGAGGCCGTCCAGCGCTTCGCCCTGAAAACGAATGCTGCCCTCGGAGTCCAGCAAACGCAGGATCGCCTGACCCAGCGTCGACTTGCCCGAACCAGACTCGCCAACAATGCCCAAGGTCTTGCCGCGCTGAATATTCAGACTGATGCCATCGACAGCGCGCAGATACTGCTTGCGCCTGAACAACCCGCCGCTGACCTGGAAATCGACGCGCAGGTCAGCGACCTCCAGCACATTTTCACGTTCGTCACGGGGCAGGGCTTCACCTTCCGGCTCTGCGTTCAACAGCACGCAGCTGTAAGGGTGTTTGGGTTCGGTAAACAGGGTTTCGCAGGGCGCCTGCTCGACGATCTCGCCAGCCTTCATCACGCACACCCGCTGCGCGATGCTTCGCACCAGATTGAGATCGTGACTGATCAGCAGCAGCGACATGCCGAGCCGCTGTTGCAGGGACTTGAGCAGCAAGAGAATCTTGCGCTGCACCGTGACATCCAGCGCCGTGGTCGGCTCATCAGCGATCAACAACTCCGGTTCGCAGGCCAGGGCCATGGCGATCATCACCCGTTGCCGTTGCCCGCCAGAGAGTTGATGCGGATAGGCTTTCAAACGCTCCTTGGGTTTTTGAATGCCGACCAGTCCGAGTAGTTCGAGAATGCGCTGCTGCGCTTGCTTGCCGCCGAGGCCACGGTGCAGCAACAGGGTTTCGCCAATCTGCTTTTCGATGGTGTGCAACGGATTGAGCGAAGTCATCGGCTCCTGAAAGATCATGGCGATGCGATTGCCGCGCAGTTCTCGCAAGACCTTCGGATCAGCACCGAGCAATTCTTGCCCGCGATAGCGGATGCTGCCACGGGTTTGCGCCTCGCTCTCAGGCAGCAGTTGCAGGATCGAATGCGCGGTCACCGATTTCCCCGAACCCGATTCGCCCACCAGTGCCAGGCACTCACCGGGGCGGATATCCAGGCACAGGTCACGCACCACGGTCTGGCCATGGAAGGCGACATTGAGGTTGCGGATTTCAATCAGGTTTTCTGTCATGGTCACGCTTCAGGATCGAGGGTCAAAAGCGTCACGTAACGCTTCGCCGATGAATACCAATAACGAAAGGATCAACGCCAGGGTAAAGAACGCGGTCAACCCGAGCCACGGCGCTTGCAGGTTCTGCTTGCCCTGACCGATCAGTTCGCCCAGCGAGGCACTGCCGGCCGGCATGCCGAAGCCGAGGAAATCCAGCGCGGTCAGCGTTGAAATCGCCCCGGTCAGAATGAACGGCAGGTAGCTGAGCGTCGCGTTCATTGCGTTGGGCAGAATGTGCCGGAAGATCACCTTGCGGTCAGTCAGGCCCAGGGCGCGTGCGGCTTTGACGTATTCCAGATTGCGCCCGCGCAGGAACTCGGCGCGCACCACGTCCACCAGCGCCAACCAGGAAAACAGCGCCATGATCCCCAGCAGCCACCAGAAATTCGGCTCGACGAACCCGGAAAGGATGATCAGCAGATACAACACCGGCAGCCCCGACCAGACTTCCAGCACGCGCTGTCCGAGCAGGTCGACCCAGCCACCGTAATACCCCTGCAATGCGCCGGCGGCGATGCCGATCAGCGCGCTGACGAAAGTCAGCATCAAGGCAAACAGAATCGATACCCGAGCACCAAAGATGACCCGCGCCAGCACATCGCGCGCCTGATCGTCGGTGCCAAGCCAATTGACCGAAGTCGGCGGACTCGGCGCCGGTTTGTTCAGGTCATAGTTGGGCGTGTCGTCGCTGAACGGAATCGGCGGGAACAGCAACCAGCCGCCGTCCTTGCGAATCAGATTCTGCACGTACTCGCTGCGGTAATCGGCCTGGAACGGCAGTTGCCCGCCGAACTCCTGTTCGGTATGGCGCTTGAACACCGGGAAGTACCATTGGCCCTGATAACCGACCATCAACGGTTTGTCGTTGGCGATCAATTCGCCACCCAGCGTCAGCAGGAACAGGCCGATGAACAGCCACAGCGACCACCAGCCACGACGGTTTTTCTTGAAGCGTTCGAAACGGCGACGACCCAAAGGCGAGAGCTTGAACATCAGGCATTCCTCGCGGCAAAGTCGATACGCGGGTCGACCAGGGTGTAGCAGAGGTCGCCGATCAGTTTTATCAGCAGGCCGAACAGGGTGAAGATGAACAGCGAACCGAACACCACTGGATAGTCCCGCGATACCGCTGCTTCGTAACTCATGCGCCCAAGGCCATCGAGGGAGAAGATCACTTCGATCAGCAGTGAGCCGGCGAAAAACACACTGATGAACGCCTGAGGTATCCCCGAGACCACCAACAGCATGGCGTTGCGAAACACGTGTCCGTACAGCACGCGGCGTTCGCTCAAGCCTTTGGCGCGAGCCGTTACTACATACTGTCGGGTGATTTCATTGAGGAACGAGTTTTTTGTAAGGATCGTCAAGGTCGCGAATCCACCGATCACCAGCGCGGTGACCGGCAGCACCAGATGCCATAAGTAATCGGCGATCTTGCCCAGGGTCGATAGCGATTCGAAGTTGTCCGAAACCAGTCCGCGCACCGGAAACCAGTTCAACGAAGTACCGCCGGCGAATACCACGATCAGGAACATCGCGAACAGAAACGCCGGCATGGCGTAACCGATGATGATCGCCGTGCTGCTCCAGATGTCGAAATGGCTGCCGTGGTGCACAGCCTTGCGGATGCCCAGCGGGATCGACACCAGATAGGTGATCAGCGTCGCCCACAATCCGAGCGAAATGGTCACCGGCATCTTTTCCAGAATCAGGTCGGTGACTGTTGCACCACGGAAGAAGCTCTTGCCGAAGTCCAATTGCGCGTAATTCTTCAGCATCAGCCACAGGCGCTCGTGGGCCGGTTTGTCGAAGCCGTACTGTTTTTCAATGTCCTTGATCAATTGCGGATCGAGGCCACGGCTGGCGCGCGAAGCGTTGCTCGATGTCTCGCCGGCTCCGCCGCCGACACTGGCGCCGCCAATGCCTTGCAGATGGGCGATGGCTTGTTCCACTGGTCCGCCGGGCGCGGCTTGGATGATGACGAAATTGACCAGCAGGATGATCACGAGCGTCGGAATGATCAGCAGCAGGCGCCGCAGTATGTAACCCCACATCAGTGCGGCCCTCCGGGTCTGCCGCGACTGATTTTCTCGGCGGTCATCTGCTGATTGGTCAGTGGCGTGCGGCTGATTTCCCACCAGCTCTCGATGGCTTCGTCATTGCTCGCCTGCACCGTGGGAATGCCGAAGCGGTTCCACCACACGGTCGAAGTGCCCGGCGGGTAATAGTTGGGAATCCAGTAGTAATTCCATTGCAGCACCCGGTCCAGCGCATGGGCGTAATGCAGCATGTCCGACTGAGTAGAGGCGCGGATCAGGCCGTTGATCAAGGTGTCGACCGCCGGGTTTTTCAACACCATGTAATTGTTCGCGCCCGGATCGTTGGCCGCTGCCGAGCCGAAATAGTTGAGCAACTCACCGCCCGGAGAAGTGGTAACGGGGTAGCCGGTGACGATCATGTCGTAGTCGCGACTCATCAGGCGATTGACGTATTGCGAGGCGTCGATGCGACGGATATTCAGCTCGATGCCGATCTGCTTCAGCGTGCGCTTGTAGGGCAACAGCAGGCGGTCCATGCCGTTCTGGCTGACCAGAAAAGTGAAGCTCAGCGGCTCGCCGGCGCCGTTGACCAGTTGATCGCCATCCGGTTTCCAGCCGGCCTGCTCGAGCAGTTGCAGGGCTTGCAACTGCTTGTCACGGATGATGCCGCTGCCGTCGGTCTTCGGCGCCTCGAAGACTTTACTGAACACTTCCTCAGGCACCTGACCGCGCAGCGGTTCGAGAATCTTCAGCTCTTGAGCGTCGGGCAACTGCCGGGCGGCGAGATCGGTATTGGAAAAGTAGCTCTGCTGGCGGATATAGACGTTGCGCATCATCTGCCGGTTGCTCCATTCGAAGTCCCAGAGCATCGCCAGCGCCTGGCGTACCCGGCGGTCCTGGAACATCGGCTTTTGCAGATTGAACACGAAACCCTGGGCCGATTGCGGCGCTTCAGTGGCGAGGTGGGCCTTCTGTAAACGGCCATCGCTGAGGGCGGGACTGTCGTAGCCGATCGAATAGCCGGTCGCGGAAAACTCGCGGTTGTAGTCATAGGCACCGCCACGCAGCACCTGACGGGCGACATCGGTGTCGCCGAAATACTCGATACTGAAATGGTCGAAGTTGTACAGGCCACGACTGACCGGCAGGTCCTTGCCCCACCAGTCGCCATTGCGTTCGAAAGTGATGCTGCGCCCGGAGTCGACCTTGCCGACCCGGTACGGCCCGCTGCCCAGCGGCGGCTCATAACCACCGCCGCCGGCGAAATCGCGACTCTTCCACCAGTGTTCGGGGAACACCGGCAGGGTCGCGATATCCAGGGGCAGGGTGCGGTTTTCGTTGCTTTTGAAGTCGAAGCGCACGGTCAGCGGCGCCTCGATCTCGACGCCTTTGACGTCGGCAAACTGGGTGCGATAACGCAGGCTGCCCTGGGTCATCAGCAGGTTGTAGGTGTAGCGAACGTCCTCGGCGGTGATCGGTTTGCCATCGGCAAAACGCGCCTTCGGATTGATGAAGAAGCGCAGCGACAGACCGTCGTCCGAGCGTTCCATTTTCTCCGCCACCAGACCGTACACCGTGTAGGGCTCATCCAGCGAGCGCTGGGCCAGCGGCGAATACAGCAGGCCGTCGATCTGCGTCACGCCGATGCCTTTGTCTATATAGGGCAGCAGATGATCGAAGTGGCCGATTTCGATTGCCGAGCGCCGCATCGTCCCACCCTTCGGCGCCTGCGGATTGGTGTAGTCGAAATGGCCGAAGCCGGCGGGGTATTTGGCCGGTTCGCCGTAAACGGTCAGTGCGTGTTGCGGGGCAGCGGTCGCACCGGCGGCACCCGTGAGCAGGGCGAGGGCGGTGAGCATCAGTGTGGGGAAAACCAGTCGCATCGTCAGCCTTGGAACGCAAAATCGATAAGCGCAAGTTGTACGCGAGCGGCGCGCCACTCGCCAGCCGTATATGTAACCGAAACACAACGGCCCACCAAAGGGTGGGCCGTTGTCAGCAACAGGACGACGAATCAGTCCTGACGGCTGGTGACTTCCAGCAGGTGGTAACCGAACTGGGTCTTCACCGGGCCTTGCACGACGTTGATCGGCGCGCTGAACACCACGGTGTCGAATTCCTTGACCATCTGGCCAGGACCGAACGAACCCAGGTCACCGCCCTGACGGCTGGATGGGCAGCTGGAGTTGGCTTTGGCGACTTCAGCAAAATCGGCGCCGGCTTCGATCTGAGCCTTGAGTTCGTTGCACTTGTCTTCGCTGGAAACCAGGATGTGGCGGGCAGTGGCTTTGGCCATGGGGAATTCTCCGAACTGTTTCAATAAAAGGTGGAGCGTACCGGAATCAGTCGGTGAATTCTCGGCAAAGTTCCATTCTGATTCCCTGACTCTACTCAAAGATCCGCCGCACGCAGGCGCCGGGCATGCTCGACGTACAGCTCGATAGGGTCCGGCGAAGACGCGGTTACTTCCGGGCTGCGCCGCAAACTAGCCAGGTGATCCATTGGATAATCAGAGCGGATCACTTGGCCGAGATGGCTACTGAAGCGTCCGACGAAGCCGTCATTCTGCTGGGGTTCGGTGGTGAAATACTGCGACAGGACGCGGCAGGTTGCTTGAACCGGATCCAGCGCCGGCAGCCTGGATTGCGCAACAACCCCGCTCCACGAGTAGTAACGCACGCCGTTGACTTGCTCCGGGCCGTGACCGCCCCAGGTGTGTGGCAGGCCTTGTGGGAATTTGTCATTGAATTGACCGACGCCGACGGTGGTCAGTGCGTTGAGTGCGGCCACTGCATTCTGTGGCAGTGCCACGCTGCCACTGAGCAGCGACAACAAATCGGCAAATTGCGTCGCCACGTTTTGTGCAACGACCTCCGGCAGCTTGCCCGGGACCAGTGCCTTGCGCAGGAAGTCGGCGAGCTCCGAACCATGGTTCGGACCACTGACGGAGGTGACTGAAGCGACGACGTTTGGTGCAAGCGCTGCCGCATAGCGTGCAGCGAGTGCACCTTGACTGTGTCCTATAAGGTTGACTTTCTTCGCGCCTGTGCCTCGCAGCACGCAGGCCATCTGTGACAGCAATTGCTCACCCCGCATTTCATTGTCATGGGTGGCCGAAAGGTGTGGAACAAACAATCGACAGCCAGCCGCTTTCAGCGCGGATTTGACGTCATGGAACAGCTCGAAATGACCGATACGCTCGAACCCGAACAGACCGTGGACCAACAGGATGGGATAACGAGTTGTAGCATTCCGTTGCATGTTCTTACCTTTTTCGTAGAAGTTCATCGGGAAATCACCGAGCCACTCTAAAACACCCCTGTCGCTGAGGAAGTACGAAGAGGCTTCGCGTTGTGTTTGAAAATGGACTACGAGGCGTACGAAATTTCGGAGAGCTGTGAAATCCGAATCGGAAGTTCAGTGGGTCGTTTGTCGGCATAACAGCGCGAACGCCCCGGTTGCCTACCTTGCGAGTAGCGCTTGCGCCGTCGTTGCGGTGTATTCGGCTGACATCAAGAACATTCGAAGAAGTCCTCAATGTAGATGTCAGTGTCGCCATTCGGGGCGGCACGTTTTCCAGGGAGTGGAAACGAAAATGAATAGCCATGAAGTCGAGTTTTGCTGGCGGATGCGTCAGCCGATGGTTGCCGAAGTGTCCATCGAAACTCTTGTCGCGCCGATGATTGACGGGCTCAGTGGGAGCGTGTTGGATCCTTCAGTGGTCAAAGCCATCGTTCGCATTTCTCCTTATGCCAACATGAGCTGCGGCGATCAGTTGATGCTGTATTGGGAGGGGCTGGATATCGAAGGCTTCACCTATCAATACGAGAGTGTTCGATTCATCAGCCAGGCTCAGGTCGGCAGGGACGTAATCTTCGTCATCAAGGCCATGCATGTGGCTGCGCTGGATGGAGGCTCGCTGGAGGTTTACTGGACACTGCAAAGTGCGTCCGCGCCCAAGGCAGTGGAATCTGCACGCCTGCAACTGTCTGTGGGCGACATACGCACGCAATTGTTGGCGCCACAGATCGAAGGCTCGGTAAACGGAGCGCTGGAGCCATCGCGAGTGGCCGAGGGCACCCTGGTGACTCTGCAGCCTTACGCGAGGATGTCGGCGGGCGATCGGGTGATGTTGTCCTGGCACGGCGATACCTCGCCCGAGATCTTTACCGACTCATTGAACGTGGAGGCCTACTCCGTCGCGCAATGCCTGTCGTTCTGGGTGCCGGGTAGCTACATCGAAGCTCACCGAGGTGGTGAAGTGGTCGTCGCCTACCGTGTCGAACAACGCTGTGGAACGGTTCGAGCGTCCGAGCCTGCCACGGTTTTCCTAGGGCCTGCAGTGCGTGCGCAATTGCCTGCGCCGGATGTCGTCGAGGCAGTTGAAAACGTGTTGTCACTGAAGGATTCGGTCGACGGCGTTTCCGTTCTCATCGAAGGGGCGCAGGTGCAAGAGGATGAGTTGGTCTATCTCAAGTGTGACGGTGAGTTCTTCAGTCACCGGGATGATCTTGAAATTACGCGGGAGACGGCTGGTCAAGCGGTGTGTTTCATTGTCCCTCACCGGTTCTGGCGTGAACATCACGGCACAACGGTGCAGATCGCCTACACCGTGGAGCGTCTGGACGATGTCAGTCAGCAATCCCCCGTTAGGCAAATCAGCGTGGAGGCTTTGCCAGTGAATGCCGGCCCTCCGCGCTTTGAATGAGCGGGAGGGCGGTTCGATCAACGTTCGGCTTGTGCGACGCGTCGTGCGGCATCGGTCAGCAATCGCTCAGTTGCATCGAAGCCGAGGCAGCCGTCGGTGATCGATACGCCGTAGCTTAGAGAGCTGCTCAGCGGCTGGCAGCCTTCGAACAGGTGAGATTCCAGCATCATGCCGATCAGCGAGTGGTTTCCCCGCAGGCGTTGTTCAAGGACGTCATTGAAGACTGCTGGCTGGCGCAGTGGATCCTTGCCGCTGTTGGCATGGCTGCAATCGACCATGATCCGGCTGGGGATCTTCAGTCTGCTGAGCTCGGCGCTGATGTTGGCCACGCTGCTTGCATCGTAGTTCGGCCCTTGATGGCCACCGCGCAGCACGATGTGGGTGTCAGCGTTGCCGGCTGTCTGCACGATCGCCGGATGCCCTTGGCTGTCGACGCCGAAGTGCCGATGCGGATGGGCTGCCGAGCGCATGGCGTCGACAGCAACGGCGGCGCCGCCGTCGGTGCCGTTCTTGAAGCCCACCGGCATGTTCAGGCCGCTGGCCATTTCGCGGTGGATTTGCGATTCGGTGGTGCGGGCACCAATGGCCACCCAGCTCAGCAGGTCATCAAAGTAGTTGGCGGCCATGGGTTGCAGGAGTTCGGTAGCGACCGGTAGTCCGAGCCGGATCATTTCCAGCATCAGTTCGCGCGACAGCGTCAGACCGGCAGCCATATCGTCAGTGCCGTCCAGATGCGGATCGTAGGCCAGACCTTTCCAGCCGATCGTCGTTCGCGGCTTTTCGACGTAGGCACGCATGACCAGCAGCATTTCACCGCTGACATCTTCGGCCAGGCGAGCGAGTTTGCTGGCGTATTCGATTGCCGACTGCGGATCATGGATAGAGCAGGGGCCAACGATGACCAGCAGGCGCGGGTCTTCACCGTCGAGGATGGCGCGCACCGCCTGGCGATGGGCATTGACCTGCTGATGCAAGGAGTGGCTGAGCGGTAATTGCTGTTTGAGCTGCAATGAACTGGGCAGACGCAGGGTCAGCGCTTCGTTGGCAGAATCGAGGGTGGACAGCGGCAAAGCGGAAACTGAAGAGTTCATGTTCGGTCTTCCTGGGCGGATGGCGGGTTTTCCCGCGCACTCGGCCCTACTGGGGTGTTCGACAATTGGCCGTACTGGCTACGAAGGTGTGTTTGCCACCTGTGGGTGACCGATCGGAGGCGGCAGGCTGTCCCGAGCGGAGGCTGGTAAATCGCCAGGCGCTAAAGCTGTCGTAACGGTAATAAGTGGCGTAGTTCATGGTGCATTCCTTAAAGTGTCTGGTGTGGTGCTGAAAGTTGTTGGCCTGAAAAAACAAAACCCCCGGTCGGGAGGCCGACCGGGGGTTGAGAAATCTCTGGTAGGCGACCCGTTATCATGGGCGCCGTGTGGGTATCAGGCGCGCCAGTGGCTAAACCAATACCCAAAATAGAAGTTGCCTGGAGCGCACATGTCATTCACCCGGACAGCCGCAACCGAGCGCGGGGCGCTGGCGATGCATGGCTGTGAAGGGGCGTTGAACATGGTCTGTCTCCGATGAGTACGCCGAGCTTACTGGACGCTGATACGCGTCAGCAATCAGAAAATGCTATTGACCACCGCTCTAAACGACTATCACTGGCAACTCATGCGGGTGAAAGGCATTTTTGCGGTCATGGAGAAAGCTGAATGAGTTATCGAATCCGGCATGCCACCCGTGATGATCTTGCTTTTGCGCGGGATCTGACCTGTCGCAACATGCTGCGCTATTACATTGACCACGATCTGTTGTGGCAGGACGAGGCATTCGACGCAGGCTGGCAGTATCGTGAGAACTGGATGATCCTCCAGGATGAACTGCTGATCGGCTTTGTCAGTCTGAGCGAGGATGCCCGAGCGCTGTACATACGCGAATTGCAGATTGATCATCCGTGGCAAGGGCAGGGTGCCGGTTCCTGGGCCATTGATCAGGTGATCGAGATGGCTCGGCAGGCAAGGCGACCGGCACTGCGGCTGACAGTGTTTGACAATAACCCGGCGCAAAAACTGTATGCATCTAAAGGACTGCACATCGTGGGCAGGGATGAGTGTTTCCTCAGAATGCAGCTCTATTTGAGTACAGCTGTGCTCTGAAACCCACAGCCGGCAAGCCCTGAATGACGAATTGAAACTTTTTAAATGCGGCTTTCCGCTAGGTCTGTCTGGCACTTTTTGCTAAGGTGTCCGGCATCCCAATAAGACCATATCGCGAGGTGTCTGCTTGATTAGGGTGCTAGTGGTCGACGACCATGATCTCGTTCGTACAGGCATTACACGGATGCTGGCCGATATCGATGGCCTGCAGGTGGTGGGTCAGGCCGAGTCAGGTGAAGAGTCCCTGATCAAAGCCCGTGAATTGAAGCCTGACGTAGTGCTCATGGACGTCAAGATGCCCGGCATCGGCGGCCTCGAGGCCACACGGAAACTGCTGCGCAGCCACCCGGACATCAAGGTGGTTGCCGTTACGGTGTGCGAGGAAGACCCTTTCCCGACGCGTTTGCTGCAGGCCGGCGCCGCCGGTTACCTGACCAAGGGGGCGGGTCTCCCGGAAATGGTTCAGGCCATTCGGCTGGTTTTCGCCGGGCAGCGTTACATCAGTCCCCAGATCGCTCAGCAGTTGGCGATCAAATCATTCCAGCCAACCAATGATTCGCCGTTCGATGCCTTGTCGGAGCGGGAAATCCAGATTGCCTTGATGATTGTCGGCTGCCAGAAGGTCCAGATCATTTCCGACAAGTTGTGCCTGTCGCCGAAAACCGTGAACACCTACCGCTACCGCATTTTCGAGAAGCTTTCGATCAGCAGCGACGTCGAGCTGACACTGCTCGCGGTGCGTCACGGCATGGTGGATGCCAGCGCCTGACCATGACCGAGACATTTGATTCCAGTGCTTTCCTGTCGACCGTCAGCGGTCGCCCGGGCGTCTATCGCATGTTCGACAGCGAGGCGCGCCTGCTGTATGTCGGCAAGGCGAAAAACCTGAAGAAACGTCTGGCGAGCTACTTTCGCAAGACCGGGCTGGCGCCGAAAACGGCTGCACTGGTCGGGCGTATCGCTCAGGTCGAGACGACCATCACCGCCAACGAAACCGAAGCGCTGCTGCTGGAACAGACGCTGATCAAGGAGTGGCGCCCGCCGTACAACATCCTGCTGCGCGACGATAAATCCTATCCGTACGTGTTTCTCTCCGACGGACAGTTTCCGCGCCTGAGCATCCATCGCGGCGCAAAAAAGGCCAAGGGCAAGTATTTCGGCCCCTATCCGAGTGCCGGCGCCATTCGCGAAAGCCTGAGCATCCTGCAAAAAACCTTTTTCGTCCGTCAGTGTGAAGACAGCTATTACAAGAACCGCACCCGTCCGTGCCTGCAATACCAGATCAAACGCTGCAAGGCACCATGCGTGGGTTTGGTCGAGCCTGACGTCTACGCCGAAGACGTGCGCCACTCGGTGATGTTCCTCGAAGGTCGCAGCCACGCGCTGACTAATGAGCTGTCCACCGCGATGGAAGAGGCAGCGATCAATCTCGAATTCGAACGCGCGGCCGAATTGCGTGACCAGATCGCCTTGCTGCGCCGGGTGCAGGACCAGCAAAGCATGGAAGGCGGAACCGGCGATATCGACGTTATTGCCGCATTCGTCAACCCAGGCGGCGCCTGTGTCCACCTGATCAGCGTGCGCGGCGGGCGAGTGCTGGGTAGCAAGAATTTTTTCCCGCAGGTCGGCATCGAGGAAGACGTTTCCGAAGTCATGGCGGCGTTTCTCGGCCAGTACTACATCAGCAGCCCCGAGCGCGATTTGCCGAGCGAGTTGATCGTGAATGTGGTTCACGAAGATTTTCCAGCGCTGATCGAAGGGATTCATACCTTGCGCGGCCGCGAATTGGCCATCAGTCACCGGGTGCGCGGTACCCGTGCGCGCTGGCAGCAACTGGCCGTGACCAACGCTGAGCAAGCCTTGGGCGCGCGTCTGGCCAACCGTCAGCACACCGCCGCGCGATTCGACGCGCTGGCCGAAGTGCTGAATCTGGATGAGCCGCCGCAACGTTTGGAATGCTACGACATCAGTCATTCCAGCGGCGAAGCTACGGTTGCCTCCTGCGTGGTGTTCGGGCCGGAAGGTGCGATCAAGTCGGATTACCGCCGCTACAACATCGAAGGCGTCACCGCCGGCGACGATTATGCGGCCATGCACCAGGCGCTGACCCGCCGGTTCAGCAAACTCAAGGACGGCGAAGGCAAGTTGCCGGACATCCTGCTGGTCGACGGTGGCAAGGGTCAATTGTCGATGGCCCGTGATGTGCTCAACGAATTGGCCGTGCCGGATCTGATCCTGTTGGGCGTCGCCAAAGGCGCCACGCGCAAGGCCGGTTTCGAAACGTTGTATCTGAATGATGCAGCCCACGAGTTCACCTTGCGCGGCGATTCACCCGCCTTGCACCTGATTCAGCAGATCCGCGATGAGGCGCACCGCTTCGCAATTACGGGGCATCGCGCTCGTCGCGGCAAGACCCGCCGAACCTCAACGCTGGAAGGCGTGGCAGGGGTAGGGCCGACCCGCCGCCGTGACCTGTTGAAACATTTTGGTGGATTGCAGGAGCTGTCTCGTGCAAGCATCGAAGAGATCGCCAAAGCCCCGGGGATCAGTAAAAAGCTCGCTGAGTCGATTTATGCGAACCTGCATAGTGAGTAGAATGCCCCTTCACCTCGTAGCCAGTTGTGCCGATGAATATCCCTAATCTGATTACCGTTCTACGCGTCCTGCTCATCCCGATCTTTATTTTGCTGTTCTATCTGCCCTACGAGTGGAGTTACATGGCCTCCGCTTCGGTGTTCGCCTTCGCGGCTGCAACCGACTGGCTCGATGGTTATCTGGCGCGCCGATTGGAGCAAAGCACACCGTTCGGTGCCTTCCTCGATCCGGTCGCCGACAAGCTGATGGTCGCTGTTGCCCTGGTCCTGCTGGTGCAGGAACACGGCAATCTTTGGCTGACGCTGCCAGCGGCGGTCATCATCGGTCGCGAGATCGTGATTTCGGCCCTGCGCGAATGGATGGCCGAACTCGGCGCACGAGCGCAGGTGGCCGTTTCCAATCTGGGCAAATGGAAAACCGCTGCGCAGATGCTCGCGCTGGTGATTCTGCTGGCTCATCCAAAGGCATTCAGCTTCTGGGTCGTGCTCGGTTATACGCTGCTGATCGTATCGGCAGGGCTTACCCTGTGGTCGATGGTTCAATACCTTCGCGCTGCCTGGCCGCACCTGAAGACCGACGTCGAAAAGAAATAAAAGTTTTTTGAATCAAGGGGTTGACGGGGCATCTTAATTCTATAGAATGCGCCACACCAAGCGGGAATAGCTCAGTTGGTAGAGCACGACCTTGCCAAGGTCGGGGTCGCGAGTTCGAGTCTCGTTTCCCGCTCCAATTTGTACAGTGTTTGTTGTTGTGCTACTGACAGCAAAGACTTTGAGGCCGAGTAGCAAAATGGTTATGCAGTGGATTGCAAATCCACCTACGCCGGTTCGATTCCGACCTCGGCCTCCACTATCAAAAGCCCCGTAGATCAATGATCTACGGGGTTTTTTGTTGTCTGCAAAAAACTGGTATTCACATGTTTGCGGAGGGTCAATCAGTCAAGCACGATCCGGTCTGGATGTGGCTGGCACCTTCCACCGTGAGATTCGAGAAAAAGATGCAGCCAATGAGCCGCGCGAACAGCGTCAATGTCTCTGCAAGATCGGGGTTGTCAAACAGAACAGCCCTTGAGTCCAGAGCACATAAGGCACCCCAGAGTCTCCCGTCCGGCAGGAAAACAGGCGCGCCTGCGTAGCTTTCAATTGAATACTGCTTCACCACAGGACGTGACGAAAGTCGTCCATCCTGGCTGATTTGTGGAAGGAACAGGGCTTGAGGGTTTCGTCGAAACTCACTGCAAAGGGTGGTTTCCAGATCCAGCGTATCGCCAACATTTATTCCCAGTTCAATCGGATCGTACGCCGAACAAACGATCCACTCTGTTTCAGTGAATTTTGCGATACCGGCGAAGCGTGTACCGGTCAGACGGGTGACAAGCTGCAGGATGTTGGTAGTTGCTTCGATCTCGGCAATCGCCGAGCGCTCCTCTTGGCTTAAAGACGCTTTTAGAACGGTGTCACTCATTTGCATGGAATCAAATCTCCTGATTGCTTGTACATCCCTGAGCACTGCTCTGGTGACGTTCTGTGAGGCGTGATCGTGGCTGAAGGGGGGGGGCGTGCTGATTACCCTTTGATTATTGATTTCGGCGCCATCCTTTAGCGTAGACATCCCGTCCAGTCCTGGGTTGCCTGCTCATAATCTCAATCGATGAAATATCTGTCACCCGTGCAGCTAAGGTGATGGTGAGCATCTGATTCTTTTGAGTTTATCGCCCCGATTTCCAGACTAGTTGCTGCGATTTGCCAGTAACCTCGGCGTCTACTTCAAGCAAACTCCGTAGCTCCCTGATTTCTGAGGCTTTTTGATTTTCCGCGGTCAGCGATATTTAGTTCTCAAATCGCGCACTCCAAACTTGCTTCACCGGGACGTGATGTATATATTCCCCGCTCGGCTTTTCAAGCGACCATCCTGTCAGGATCGCAACCGCAAGGCTGGACAAAGCAACACCGCGCTACCGCCCGAATGGCGAAACTGGTAGACGCATGGGACTTAAAATCCCCCGCTCGTAAGGGCGTGCCGGTTCGATTCCGGCTTCGGGCACCATGAATATCAAGGGCTTGCATGACATACATCATGCAAGCCCTTAGTTCTTTTTTCCGCAATCAAAAAATCTTTTCCGCAATTCGTGACCGTTAGTCACCTCGTAGGGGTGACCTTCATGCCCTTTCGCATACGGATGTACTGTTCTGTCATCCCTACGGTGGTGTGCCCAAGTTGGTCTCGTGCTTCTCTGATGCTCCCTGTTGACTCCTCTTTATCCGTGGCCGCTTTTGCTCGTAGGTCGCGCATCTGAAATTCTGCTTTTGGAATCCCGGCTGCTTCCCTGGCGTCATCGAACCTTTTTCTGAGCATGCTGGCCGTCATCGGCTGCCCAGAGTCGATCACTACCAGGCGTGTTGATCTGATTTTCTGTCCGGCCTTTCGCGCCATGATTCGATCTATTACGACTTTGAGCTCACCAATGATTTCGATCCTTCGTTTAGCCCCAGTTTTGCCTTGCTGGACGGAGAGCTTTCCGTCGTTTATGTCGCGCTCATCCATCTTCAATGTGTCAGCGACCCTCTGGCCTGTTAGATAGAACAGGTCCAAAGCATCTCTTAATGGTTGATCGGCATGCTGGTAGGCTCGGGCAAGGACTTCGTCTTCAACATATATGTCGCGACCGGTTTCTTTATTACCCTTCACGCCTGAGCAAGGATTTGCCAAGGATGTGTAGCCGTTCTCGCGAGCGAAGTTCCAAATGGAGCTGAGTAACGCTTTTTCCCGATTTGCACGAATAGGAGCTGCCTTACCGCGATGACGAAGGTACTGGCTGACATGTTTCGGTTCGATTGCTTCTAGAGGGGCCGGTGGGTCGTTGAAGAACAGGAGAAGATTTTTCAGTTCGCGCGCGTTGTCCTTTTGGGTGGCATGGGCTTTCGTGGGAACCACCTCATTCATATAAAGCTCGGCCACGTATGCAAAGGTAAGTACGGTTTGTGTCAGAGTTTGAGAAACGCGGCTTTTTTCGAGCTTTGCGTACTCCAAGATGGCTAGGCCGTAATCTGTACCCAGCGGGATTTCCTTGCGTGGTTTCCCGCCAGTGTCATAAAGGTAGTAGGTGGTGTTGCCGCGTTTTCTCTCGCGCAGGCGAGGAATGCTTCCCGGCTTTGTTGGTCTTCGCCCCATTTATCCCACCAAGCGTGGCTGCCACGTCGGAACTTCTGGTGCGTTTGTAGTTACCCCTGTTAGCGCCGAGGCAATCACGCAGGGCCAGCCGTTGCGCTTGATGGTGTGACGAATGCCATTACGCTTCAGTACAGTAATCTGACCAGCTTTAGTTTTGGCTCCAGTCAACTCGCAGACCTGCTCATGGCTAAGAAATTGAATGTTCATGCCGCCTCCTTGCCAGGAAATACAGAGCGCTTCGAATGCGCTTGCTGTGCGACTTTGCTGCCCTCGATTCCTGGTTGCAGCTGCGCAGCCATTGCAAGTACCTGTTCGCGCATAGATCGGGCATCACGCTCGAGCTTCTTGCCGGTACGAAAGGCGCTGAAGGTTTCGGCGGCGATCCGCAGCAACTCGCCGATGGCGACCAGCGTCTGGTGCTCGGCCGGGCCGAAGAGGGGGGCTGCTTCAAGTCGTTTGCAGGTTTGTGCCAAGCGAGTGTGATCGGCCCGGATGAACTGCAGGGAGGCTCGAAGCTCGCGGATGGTTTTGGCGCTTGCGGCGCGTTGGATGTCTTTACCCTCGCGCAGGCCGGTCTCCAGGCCATCGCTGCGGCCTATGATGTAACCGCCCCAGAGCAGCAGGGCGGCCAGAGCTATCAGGATGATCAGTGCACCGATTTGTATTGGGGTCATCATGTGGTGTGCTCCTAAGGTTGTCGTTGGCTGGTGGTGACAGCCGTCAGTGGTGTGGGGGCCGTTTGGCGTTGGCCGTCCTGCTGTCGCTGCATATCTTCATCAGCCTTGTAGGCGCGGATGTCGATCAGCGAGGCAACATGGCGGATGTGCGCGTACTTCAACGCCTTGCGGCTGGTGTCCAGCGTGGTTATGGGAAGCTGGATCCGGCCGCTGTTGATCTCCGTCACAAACGACTGCTCGTTGAGATTGCGAAAGTATTGCTCGCGGACTTTTTCTAGCGGGATCAGGACGTCACCGAAGATTCGATAGAGCAGTTCGACGGTGGCCGATTCGGGCGCCGGATGCAGGCGAAGCGGATTCTGTGCAGCGTTACTCATGGCCTTGTCTAGGCTCCTTGCGTTGTTGTCGTGCCGGGTGGTTCCAGGCATTCAGGCAGTGGCGTCTGGTCAGCTCGCGCAGATGTTCGGGCACTTCGAGGAGCGCGGCGTTGCGCTCCTCGCGTGTGCGCATGGCAACGATCTGGCGGGCGTACTCCCTAGGCCACGTCACGGCGATCTGCTGGGATGGCAGGAAGATCGATGTCCAACTGCTCGGCCAGCCAGCGGATGCCGGCTTGCATGACGCGGGTCGATTGGCTGTACTGCATTCCGCATTTTTCGTCATACCAGGGGCTGTCCTTGACACGCAGGTACGCTTTGTCGCGCTTCGGGTTCGCTGGCAGGTTTCCCTTGAGCAAACCTTTTTCCCGCATGAGAGCGATCAGTTTGGGACGAGTGAGGCCGAGTTGTGTGGCTGCTTGGGCGAGGGTGCGTTCCATATCTCTCTCCTATGCTGCGTGCGCAGCTGGAGTGGCCGCTGCAGCAAGGTGATTAATGGACTCAATGACCTCTGCGTAGATCTCGGCATCGGAGTCATACAAGGTGAAGCAGCGCGTATGCGGACTCTTGTTGCCGATGCTCAAGATCGCGGTGACGCCGCGGCGTGTATGAGTACGATGCAGCGCCACATGCAGGGGAAGTTCAAAACCCATGTCGAGGCTCAGCACGCCGCCGGTGTGCACCAGTTCGAACAAGCGCTGCTTGTCCTGGGCTTCAAAGCGACCGTATTGACGATCCGCATGTGGGAGATGCACCAGATCGCTGGAGTTGCTCGCGTCGAACGGACCGTTGGCAATCTCTTCAATAAAGTCTGCCAGTTTGAGGTGCATCTTCTTGTCGTTTGGCAGGGTCAGCGTGTGGCGTTCGCTGCCCAGCTCCACGACAAAAGTGCTTACCACTGCGCCGCGCTCAGCCTTGAGACGGAATGCCAGGCATTCACGCTTCGGTGCTGTGCGCAGGACATGGTTGAAGGTCTCGGTCAGGTTGACCTGGGCGTTGAGCAGCTGCAGGGTGCGGTTGTCGATCTTGTACTTGATCATGCCGCGTGCCCTCCACCGTTTGGGTCGAAACACTTGGCAGGAGGGCGACGTTTTTTGGAGGTTTGGATGCTAATAAAAGCGCAGCCACATTCTCGGGCCAGACGACGAACCTCGAAAATGCGGCAGGGGTCAGCAATGGTTGGGTGCAAATGAATCGTAGCTTTGGTATGCATGAATTTGCCTCGCTCTGTGGTTAAAGAGTGAGTGCAAATTAGCAACAGCTAATTCATTTCGCAATAGCAAATGCTAAATTTCAGATCTCAAGGTACTTTGACGGCTTTAAGATAGCCCCTACGTAATGGATTTTCTCGACGAGCTTTTCCTCCAGGAAGATAGGAGGGTAGCTGTCGTTAATGCTATCGAACCGGAGTTGACCGTCCCGGCGATAAATGAACTCTTTCACCATTGCCCTACCATCGGTGGTCCGCACGAGGACCTCATCGCCAGTCTGATAAGCATGATTCGGTTCAATGAGCACAAACTCTCCGTTTTTGATGCGTGGATGCATGCTGCTTCCCACGACTTTCAAGCCATACGCATCGGGATCGGAACTGATAATTTCCAAATATCCATCGCCATGACCTGGAGGATATTCAAGTGCGTCGAAGTAGCCATCAGTACCCAACATAGCCTTTCCCACTACGGGTACTGGAGCAGGGCGCCGGTGCTCGCTTGCTTCCCGCTCTTCAGCTGTTCTAAGGGCGGTTTCGTTGATGGTTGCATTGAAGAACGCGGGGTGGGGCAAAACTGGAGGCTTCAGGCCAAGAGCGATCCAAGCGGCGGTGATTTGATGCTGGTCTTCGGCGGAGTAGGTTCCCGTCGTAAGCAAATCAGCAGGAATTGCGAGCTTTTTTGCAAGGTTCGTGGCAGCTCGGTCACCCAATGTCCGGTGCCCGTTTAGGATCTGAGAAATGTACGAAGCGTCCACATCTGCATGCGCTCCGGCAAAGTCCTTGAGTTGGTTTTCACCAATCAGGGCTTTAAGAATCGTGAGGCGTTTTTCGTAGATATTCATATAGGGAATCATCCGTGCTCCGTTAGCAAAATGTAAATTACGTTTTGCTATTGCGGACCGGATTAGCAGTTGCTAATCTTGTGTTGAATAGGGGGTTAGCAATGACGCTTCTCGAATACATAAAGATCCTAGACGACGTACAGCTCAAGACCTTTGCCTCTCGATGTAATACCTCAGTCGGCCAATTAAAGCAGGTTGCTTATGGCAATCGTCGAGCGAACGCAGCTTTATCCATTTCGATTGATCGGCATAGCGGCAGTCGTGTGACGTGTGAGTCGTTAAGGCCAGACATTGATTGGCAATATCTGCGAACACAGGCACCAGCTAATCACAGAGTAGAAAACGCTGCATAGAAAAAAGGCGACCCAAGGGTCGCCCAGTTTCTCCCGACAGCATCACCACAATGCTATCGGGTCGTGATGTCAGAAGGCGAGCACACCACATGCCGTCGACTTTCATCGCGTTTCCAAGGCTCGGAAGCCTTGGTGTTGCTGCCGTTCTTACCACAGAGCTGGCAGCTGTTGCGCCAGGGGTGAACAACGGATTGTTCGTCCCGGCACGGTGCCGGTGTTGGTCTTACGAACCTAGCCGGCTTTGGGCCTCTCCAGACCACGCGGCAAATGTATCACCAACTTCTGTCGCGCGGCACTGGCAACTTTTAGGATTAATGCCATGAGCCGTATCGCTCTGAGTTCTCTGGAACGGGCGCAGCGGGAAATCCTGCCGCTCGATTTAGCGCTGTACCACGCCGCTCGCGATTACCCGGGCGGCGCTGCTGCCATCGCAGCCACCACTGGCCGCAACCCGACCACGCTGCAGCACAAGCTGTCGCCAACCCACCCGAGCCACTCCATCAACATTCAGGAGTTTGGTGAGATCCTCGAACTGACCAAGGATCGCCGCATTCTCGATGCTGTGCATGCGCTGGTCGGTGACACGATCTGGCAGGAGCTAGCCGACACCTATACCAACGACATGCCCGAGACTCTCACCACCGGCATCGCCGAATACTTCCGCCAAGTCGCGGATCTCGCCGAGACCTGGGCCAAGAGCATCGGCGACGGTGTCGTCACCGATCAGGAACTCGCCGCGATTCGCCTGCAGGTGTTCCGGGGCATCCAAGGGCTGCTGGGTTTGTTCAACCGCGCCACCTACGTCAACCAGACGACGCGAGGCGCTGATCGTGGCTGACATCGCCGATTTCGCCAATGATCTGGTGCAGGAACGCATCGATCAGGCCATGGCTGCGCGCAGCGCTGCCAAAGCAGAAAGCGCTGCCCATTCTTTGCTGTTCTGTGAAGCCTGTGACGATCCGATTCCGGAAGCACGCCGACTGGCCCAGCCGGGTTGCTCGCAATGCATCAGCTGCCAGTCCCTTTCTGAGCGGGGGATTCAGCATGCTCGATGAGGTGTTGGGGCAATTCGCCGATTACGGTCTGGAGCCAGCGCAACCGCTGGTGTTCGGCAAGCTGACCCGCTGCAAGACATCGCAGGACAAGGGCAAGGAAAAGAACGGCTGGTACGTGGTCCACGAGCAGCGCACGGAGAAGGGCGACACCCTGATCTTTGGCGCCTTCGGTGACTGGCGTTCGGGCGAGACGCAGAAGATCAAGGTCAAGGCCGGCCGCATGTCGCCTGAAGAGCGTGAAGTGATGCGCGCCCGCCAAGAAGAAGCTAAGCGCCGCGCTGCCGAAATCGCGAGTAACGCTGCGCGGCGGGCCGCGAAAAGGGCGCAGGGTTTGTTCGAGCGCATGCCGACCACCGGCCGAAGCGACTACCTGGACCGTAAGCAGATCGTTGGTATCAAAGTGCGTTACGCGCCGCGCACCGGTGCGGTACTGGTGCCGATGAACAATGCCCGTGATCAGATCATGGGCCTTCAGGTGATCTTTCCAAACAAGCAGGAAGACACCGGCCGCGACAAATCCTACTGGCCTTACGGGATGGCAAAGGAGGGCACTTTCCACCTGCTCGGTCCGCACCCAGTACCGGGCGAACCGGTGCTGGTTTGTGAAGGTTACGCCACCGGCGCCAGCCTGCACATGGCGACCTCGCTCGCTGTGGCCGTAGCCTTCGATGCGGGCAACCTGTTGGCCGTGTGCAAGGTCATGCGCGAGCGCTTCGCCGGTTGCCCGCTGATCATCTGCCGCGATGACGACTGGAAGACCACCAAGCCCAACGGCGATGCGTGGAACCCGGGTGAGGAGAAGGCTAGCAACGCCGCGCTGATCGTCGGTGCCCAGGTCGTTGCGCCGATCTTCTCGATTGAACGTCACGACAAGTGGACCGACTTCAACGATCTGCACGTCGCCGAAGGCCTCGACGCGGTTCGCCGACAAGTCCTCGCGGTGGTCCGCCCACCGGCAGCCGGTGGCTGGAAAGATCAGTTGGCTCGCAGTGAAAGCGGCGCCTTGATCGCGCACATGCAGAATGTCGAACTGATCCTGGCTCACGACGAACGCTGGGCCGGGGTGATCAGCTACTGCGCCTTCAGCTCGAAGATCGTCAAGCTGCGTGCGGCGCCTTATGGCGGTGGCACCGGCGAGTGGGCCGACATCGATGATGTGCGCGTGATGAAATGGCTCGCGCAGCAGTACAACCTGCGCGTGAAGTCCTCGCACGTGATTGAGGCCGTCAGTGTCGTGGCCCACGATCACGCATTTCACCCGGTGCGTGAGTACCTGAAGAAACTCGAATGGGATCGTGTGCCGCGCCTGGAGCGTTGGCTGACGGATGTCATGGGGGTGAAGGCAACGGATTACACCTCCAAGGTCGGCAAGCGCTGGATGATCTCGGCCGTGGCGCGGGTGATGAAGCCCGGCTGCAAGGCTGACTCGGTGATGATCCTCGAAGGCGTGCAGGGCGCCGGTAAGTCGACCGCCATGAGCGTGCTCGGCGGTGAGTGGTTCATGGACACGCCGTTTGCCCTCGGTGACAAGGATGGCTTTCAGGCGATTCGCGGTAAGTGGATTGTCGAGCTCGGCGAGCTGGACAGCTTTAACAAGGCTGAGAGTACCAAGGCTAAGCAGTTCTTCTCGGCGTCCACCGACACCTACCGCGAAAGCTATGGCCGCAGAACATTGGACGTGCCACGCCAGTGTGTTTTCGTCGGTACCACCAACCAGGACGAGTACCTCAAGGACGCCACTGGTAACCGCCGTTATTGGCCGGTGGCATGTACCAAGGTCGACGTGGCGTTGCTGCGCGAGATCCGCGACCAGCTGTGGGCCGAAGCGATGTTTTGCTTTGAGGCCGGCGATCTCTGGTGGGTAACGCGAGAGGAAGCGCCGATGTTCAGCGAGGAACAGGACGAACGCTTTGTGGTGGACGAATGGGAAACGCCCATCCTGACCTGGCTCGAAGAGTCGCAGATCGGCGAGACCACTACCGGCAGTGAAGTGATGAGTCAGGCGCTCAAGCTCGATCCCGGTCATTGGGGCAAACCCGAGCAGATGCGCGTGGGAGCGATCCTCCATCGACTGGGCTGGCGACGTTTCCGTTTGGGCGCCTTGAGCAAGAGCGGCCAGCGGCCCTGGGCCTACAAGAAACCGGATGGTTGGGGCAGGGCGCCTGTGCTGGAACAACCGGAGTTTGAGGAGCCGTGCTTCGATGATTAAAGCGATCGATATGGCTCTCAAACAATGGGCGCAGGAGCTGCACAGCGACGAGGTGGCCGCCGGTTACTCGGGCGGCAATATGGTCGCCATGATGATGGAGAGCGGTGGCCAGCTCGTGCGCGGCAGGCGTGGGAGCAGGGTGCCGCTGGAAGCCTCTCTGGACATCGAGCGTATCGTCAAGAAACGCCTCGATCCCGAGTTGAAGACGGTGGTGCAGGTGCATTACTTCCAGCCTGATGCGCCTTTGACTGCGCGTCTGGCCGAGAGTGGCTGCACACGCAATCTTTACTACCAGCGCCTACATGACGCTCACATCGTGGTCGAGCACTTCCTCTTGGGGGAAGCGGCTTGAACGTGGGCATTACTCTGGCTCACGCCGTCCCACTGGCCTGCCTCCGTCCCACTGCTTTTTGCGGTGGTGGGACGGGCGCAGGCCCCGTCGTTGTTGGGCTGTCCCACCGTCCCACCTTTTTCATGCCTCCCGCCCGTGTATGCGTAGCGGGCATCAATGCGCGTGTTCACGCGCACGCGTGTTTTTAAATATTCTCTCTATACACGAGAAAGGAGAGTTAAAAGTAGGACGGTGGGGCTAAGCCCCAATCTACGGGGCTTTCAGACGTCCCACCTTGTTTTAGAGAGGTGGGACGCATGGGACGCCAGAAAAGCAAAAGACAGCCGGGATAGATATTCACCGACATTCGCCAGCTGTTCACCGGGCGTAACCCACACATTCACTGGATGGCATTAAAACGGCCTTGCTGCCACCAGAATCGACCTGTAAAAAGGGGCCATCTTCGATGGGTGCGACCGCAAAGCGCGGCAGGCCACCCACCACCTGACCCGGCCATTGCGCCGGGTCTTTTTGTTTAAGGGGCAGGGCAATGACGAACGAGCAACAGGCACTGGCAGAGATGCCGATCTGGTTGGTGATTGCCCTGTCATTGGTTGGCGGTGTGTCCGGCGAGATGTGGCGCGCCGACAAGGACGGGGCGAGAGGCTGGGCATTGTTGCGCCGCCTCGCACTTCGGTCCGGTGCCTGCATCGTGTGCGGCGTGTCAGCGATGATGTTGCTGTTCGGTGCGGGCCTGTCGATCTGGACAGCCGGCGCCCTCGGTTGCCTGACTGCGATGGCCGGCGCCGATGTCGCCATCGGCTTGTACGAGCGCTGGGTGGCCAAGCGGCTGGACCTGAGCGAGGCCGAGCCGAAGGCATGAGCCGGGCAGGCCCGGGAGGGCGCCGATTTTTACGGGTCCTCCCTGAAGGCCGCCCCCTACACGGGTTATCGAACTCGCGGAATCTCTCTAGCTGAAACCTTCGCAGGGATGTCCGTCTTTCCAAGTGCAAGACATCACTCAGCACTGATAACGATCACGTATGTGCTGGTTGTAATACGAACCCTTGGATACAGCCGCTATCAACCCGTTATATACGTCTAGGGGGACGTTGCAGAAGTCGTAAGTGTGGCCTTGTTGAAAACAGATCCTCATCCGTTTCGTGCTTGGATCGTAGCCAACGGCGGTGATTGCATCGGAACGCACGGCAATCATTTCCATGCCATCTCTCCATTTGAAAAAGCGTCTGCAAATACTAGTAGAGAGTCATGGATTTGCAGCCCTCCGCACAAAAGTGCCGGGGACCCTGGGGACTTTCAAAGGACACGGGGTCGGAAACCCGCGGGATTGTGTTAGAGGGAGTCCCGCCAGCTTACTGAAATTTCAATCATTGAAATCTGAAAGGACTCATTGAAAACCGCTGAAAAGGAGGGCTTATGACCGCAGCCACGTGCCTGTCCAAGAGCGACTTCGCCGTGCCATCGGCGGGTCATCGAGTTACATCACCTGGCTCAAGGAGAGCCGTCGACTGGTCCTGTCCCCCAACGGCAAGCAGGTCGACGTGCTGGCCACCGAAGCGTTGATCCGCGACACCACCGAGCCGAACTAGGCTGCCGTCGCTGCTCGCCACAACAGGATCGGCTTCAGGGCGATGTTGCAGCCACGTCGCAGCTCAATACGAGCCGACTAACATGGCTGCGCCGCCGCCCGCTGATCCTGCGCAAGGGGAGACTCCAGTCTTTGTGCAGAAGGCCGCATTGAAAAAGCACATCGCTCAATCATTCACTAATGAGCCTGTCGCTCCGGCCGGCGCGGCAACGCGCCGTCTTATCGAATCCTTGGGAAGTGGAGATGCAATTGACTGCTGCGAGTGAAGAAAGCTGTTCGTCTAAATTGCAAGGCACGCGCGTAGTTTGCATCTGATATGTATCTGAAAATATGGATTTGAGCGTGACGCGCGATTCGAAATTCGGTCTGGTCGCCTGTCGCATTGAACCCCTTATTGCGCAGCCTCAGCCGATTGCAACCCGTTGCGCGACGAACAACAACCGACCAAACACTGGCTATTTGCCGCCAAGCGACCAGGCTTATCTGTTAAATAGCTCCTTGTGCAAGTTTACAAACGCTTGAACAGTCATCGGTGGCTGTCCGGTGACTTCACCAATGATGAAATCCTCGCCCTCGAACACGCCGTGCTGGTAGTCCTTGGCAACTTCCAGCAGATGCTGAATGAGGAAAGGCTGTAGGCCATCGCTTTGCATTTCCTTGCGGTACTGATCCAGTGTTATCGCGACGTACTTGATCTCCCGATCCAATACTTTACCGACTTCGTCAGCCACGGCATGCTGGTTCATTTCGACCGGACCGTGAAGCGGATACGTCTTGCCTTTGTGAGGCTGCGGGTTTTGCAATATGGCAGCGATGAGCCGCGCCTGATCCTCTGCTGCAATCGGGGCATGACGACCTGAGCCAAAGGGGAGGCGAATCTCGCCGTGTTCAACGATATGTTTACGCCAATGCGGGTATATCAACCACTGTGCAAAGTACGTCGGTCGCAAGTGCGTCATGTCCAGCCCCGACCAGTCAAACACTCGTTCTGCGGTGTAGTGATTAAGGGCCGCGTGACTTTTGGCAACGCGACGTGCGGAAATTTGAGACATGTTTACAACTGACTCTACCCCGGCTTCTTTAGCAGCGAGAGCGAAGTAGGCAGTCGCTTCAATCAAGCCAGGTGCGATTGGGTAAACGAAATAAGCTCGCTTGATGCCTTCAAGCGCTGCTCGAACAGCGTTCAAGTCCAGCAGGTCCGCGACCACAACTTCGGCGCCCAATTGGCGCAGTTTGGCCGCTCGATCATCGTTCGTGCGGACGAGCGCACGTACCGCGTGTTTTTTCTGGCGCAGTATTTCAACGGTTCTCCGGCCGGTAAAACCACTGGCGCCGGTAACGAGTATGGTGGGGCTTGTCATCGATCTTCTCTCTCTTTTGGTTTTCGACTGCATAATGGCCATGGTTCGCATGATGGCTGCAATATGGTTATATGATAGCTATCATCTTTGTCAACGAGTTCTTTAGCTCTAGGGAATTCAGAACGTAAGTTTTAGAGGGGGTAGGCAGTGTAGGCGGGGACTGGAGGGACGTCAGCAATCTGACGAGAGGGCTGGCAACCACCGGAATGAGTACACCGCACGCCTAACGAGGGTCCGAATACAAAGTCGGCGGGTTGATGGATCATTTTCACGATGACGGCTTGGATTCAAATGCCTGCATGCCCAGCTTCACTGCAGGTCGGGCCTCTATCAACGCCAGCCAGCGTGCCATGCGGGGCAACTTCTCCCAATGAATTTGGTCGCGCACCGATCTTGCAAAAGTAAACGCAGAAATATCGGCCATTGAAAAGGCATCGCCCGCTATGTACCCGCCCTCGAGAAATGCCTCTGCCGTCATCAGATGTTCCAACGCTCGTCGGCTTAATGGTGCAGATGCATCTTGCTGCCCTATCTGGCGCAGAAAAAAAGCAGCGTGGCTTGGCGCGATAACATCCGTGACGAAGAAATAAAACCGGTCGTAGACCCGGTACCGTTGAGCACTCGGCCCTCTGGGCGACAGCCGACCAGGGGCGTGTTCGTCAGCATACTGAATAATGCCATTTGACTGATTGATTACAAGGGGAGGTGAGACGCTGTGATTTACAAATGTCGGAGCCTTACCTAACGGGTTAAGCGCCAGATATTCTGGGGCACGCTGATCGCCAGAGAGAAGGTCAAGGCACCTCGGGGTAAATTCTATGCCCGCCTCAGTCAAGGCGATTGCAGCTCGCACACTGTTCCCCGTTGATGCGCCATAAAGCTCCCGTATCTCAGACATAAAATTCTAACCTCGTAAAATTGGTTACGCGAATGCATCCACGAAGGACTACGTATTACGGTTTCAGCAATTTTGCTGACCTCTCAGAATTTCGTCGGCGCCGAGCACAGCCTCAGTGCCTCAATTTGTACTTGACTGGTGTGTATTTACACATATGATGGTCGTCATGAAAAGCCCCCATGGCGCCGACCTTTGTCATTGCCTCGCCGCCAGACGCCATGCGCGTCTGCTGACCCGCCTCTACGATCGGCATCTGTCTGCTGCGGGTCTCACTGCCTCGCAGTTTTCTACTCTTGCGTTGATCAATGAGCACCCCGGGATTCTGATCGCCGAATTGGCTGAGGTAATGGTCATGGAGCGAACTACGTTGGTTCGGGCACTGAAGCCACTGCAGAACGAAGGTTATGTCGCTAGCCATGCCGAAGGGCCGCGTTCTGCCATCAGGCTCACGCTGTCTGCGCAAGGACGAGCGAAGTTGGCGGAGGCCGAGCCCTATTGGAAAGCCGCGCAGCGTGAGCGTGAGGATCAAATCGGCGGGGTCGCAGCAGTTCTGATTCGTAACTCGCTTCTTCAGCAGGCCGGTGGCGAATAAATTTTTTTGCGTGTTTGGTGTGTAACTGCACATATGATTCTTACCCAGAAATGAGGAAGTACTCATGAAAGCTTTTCCAAGAGTTCCGTCCCAGAGCGCTGTCAATCCAGCGGAGCGAATCAGTGCGATCGACTTCGTGAACAGGCTCAATTGGTGGTTCGAGACTTGGGATGTGGAGGCAATGGTCGATGCTTTTCTACCGGACGCCGTCGCGTACCACTTCCATGGCACCATTCGTGGCCACGATGAGATTCGCCAGTTCTTCAAGAAGGACTATCCGTATCTGATTCCTGGCGTCAGCCGACACGCCACCAACCACATTGTCGATGCGGATGAAGACGGCGTCGTGGTGCGCTATCAGAATCTGCTGGTGCGCTACGCGACGCCAGAGTCGGCCGCGATACTGGGAGATGGCCAAGCCATCGATAGCCCCGATGATTTGCCTGCCATCTGGCTCTACTCGCCAATGATGGATCGCTTGCGTCGAACTGAACACGGCTGGAAAGTCTTCGAGCGGTTCATAGGTGGTTCAGCCATCAACATGAGGCTTAACCCACCGATTACTGATGCTGCTCAACTTGCCAAGTACATGCCCCAATTAAAGCAAGCGTAAGACCTGCCATCGTCGAGTAGAAATGAAAGGGGGGCGTTCCACACATATTCGGAATAGCGAAGCCCTTGCTAACAGTAAGTCAGTCTTCATCCTTTGAGCGGCGCTTAGCAGCCCGCTCTTTTTTTGTGGGAGTGACAGGCCAGGCATTAATGACCGATTGTAGAAACTGCTCAGACAGTTCAGGGCTATCCAGCGCTCTGGCAATGAGCATCGCCCCGGTGATCGATGAAAGGATGCGTAGTGACTCTTGGTACTTTTCTTCATGATTTGCGCCTTCGACCAACGCCATCAGGGTATCGATCAAATGCTCGACGCCTCTGGTGAAGGAGCTGCTGACCGTGCCACCGGTACGCGCGACATCCGCACCTAATGCAGGAATCGGACAACCCTCGGTCCAGTTATCCAGATGCGCTTGTGTCAGGTACGTCTTGACGAGCTCAGGAATAGATTTGGCATTCTGCCAATCCTGAATATTTGATTCAAATGTCCGGCTGACCGCTTCTGACGCGAGCTGTTCCTTGCCGCCCGGAAACTGTCCGTAGAATCCGCCATGGGTCAGTCCAACTGAGCGCGAGAGCTCGCCGATACCAATTCCGTCGATGCCTTTTTCCCGATACAGCCGTGACGCTGCAGTAAGGATGGCTTCTTTGTTGGCTGCGGCCTGGTCTTTCGTCACTTTCATGAAATTGCTCCTGTGGCCAGGTTGGCATCGCCTGGACATAACGATGTTGCTGGGCTGGCTTTCATGATATTCGTCATATAAAGTTGCTGCAATGGCTGTCTAGGCATCTGTAGAAGTCTCGCGGATCCCATGGCTTTAGCTCAAGTCAAATAATTTTCCGGTGGACCGGCCCCATGAAACGTAATGATCTGCGCTGTGTCGATCTGAATCTGCTGGTGGTGTTCGAAGCTCTTATTCAGGAGCGCAACCTCACCCGCGCCGCTGAAAAATTATCTCTTGGTCAGCCAGCGGTCAGCGCAGCGCTGGTGCGTTTGCGCAGGCTGTTCAACGACCCTCTGTTCGAGCGCATCGGTCGTCGAATGGTGCCCACCTCTCGTGCATTGCGTGCTGCACAGACGCTCGGGCCGGCGTTGGATTGCGTGTGTACTGCGATCGCCGACACCAGGGTTTAACCGGGCTGATCCCTTTTTTTGTCATTAAATATGATGGCTATCATTATTAGTGATAGCCAACTTCACTCCCTTCGATTCGTCGTGACCTCGTGCGAGGCCGAGAATCCGCAAATTCCCAAACCGTCTGGCGGACACAACCCATGGAACAGTCACTCAAACCTTTGCGTTATCCCCTTGCCGCGTTGGCGCTGGTAGCGCTTGCTGCGTGTGAACGCACACCCGATGCCGCTCAGGTTCCCGGGGCGCCGCACGTTACCGTCGCGAAAGTGCTTGAGCAACCCATCACCGAGTGGGATGAAGTCACTGCTCGCCTGGAAGCACCAGAAACCGTAGAGGTTCGCCCACGGGTGACGGGCCAGATCGAACGCGTGGCTTTTACCGATGGTGTGCTGGTGAAGAAGGGCGATTTGCTGTTCCAGATTGATCCGCGTCCGTTCGAGCATGAAGTGCATCGCATCGAGGCGCAGTTGCAACAGGCACGCGCCACGCTGATCCGCACTAGCAACGAGGCGCAGCGCGGACAGCGTCTGTTAAGCAGCAACGCGATCTCTGCCGAACTCGCCGACACTCGCACAACCACGGCGCAGGAAGCCCGGGCCGGTGTCGATGCGATCCAGGCGCAGCTGGATCTGGCGCGTTTGAATCTCAGCTTTACCCGCGTCACGGCGCCGATCACCGGTCGTGTCAGCCGCGCGGAAATCACCGCCGGCAACATTGTCACCGCCGACACGACCGCGCTGACCAGCGTGGTCTCCACCGACAAGGTCTACGCATACTTCGATGCTGACGAACGCATGTTCCTCAAGTACAGCCTGCTTTCCCGCCAGGGCCAGCGCGGCCAGACCACGCCGGTCTACATGGGGCTTTCGAACGAGGAGGGCAACACGCACCTTGGGCAGATGAATTTTGTCGACAACCAGGTAAACCCGAAAACCGGCACCATCCGAGGCCGTGCGGTTTTTGATAACGCTGGCGGTCAATACACCCCTGGTCTGTATGCGCGCTTGAAACTGGTGGGTAGCGCTGCGTATCCCGGTCTGTTGATCAAAGACGAAGCGGTCGGCACCGACCTCGGCAAGAAATTCGTGCTAGTGGTCGGCCAGGACAACAAAGCGGTTTATCGCAGCGTTGATCTGGGGCCGAAACTGGAAGGCCTGCGCATCGTGCGCAGCGGCTTGCAGAAAGAAGATCGCATCGTCATCAACGGCCTGCAGCGCGTCCGCCCAGGTGCTTTGATCGATCCGCAGGACGCGCCGATGGCGAGCCCGGAAACGGTCACCACACTGGCTCGCCAGCGTCAGGCAATCGAAGCCGCCAATCAACCGGCTTCAGCTAAATCGCCTGCGCTGGTGAATGCTGAATCTGCCGCTGCACCTCGCGGATAAGGAGCACTGACATGAAGTTCTCCCAGTTCTTTATCACGCGGCCGATTTTCGCCGCAGTGCTATCGCTGCTGATCCTGATCGCCGGAGCCATCTCGCTGTTCCAGTTACCGATCAGCGAATACCCGGAAGTGGTGCCACCGACCGTGGTGGTCCACGCCAACTACCCCGGCGCCAACCCGAAAGTCATCGGTGAAACCGTGGCCGCGCCGTTGGAGCAGGCGATCACCGGCGTCGAGAACATGTTGTACATGTCCTCGCAATCCACCGCTGACGGCCGACTGACCCTGACCGTGACATTCGCTTTGGGCACCGATCTGGACAACGCCCAGGTCCAAGTGCAGAACCGTGTGACCCGCACCGAACCCAAGCTGCCAGAGGAAGTGACGCGCATAGGTATTACCGTCGACAAGGCTTCTCCCGAGCTGACCTTGCTGGTGCATCTGGTGGCACCGGACAAGCGCTACGACATGCTCTACCTGTCGAACTACGCGATCCTCAACGTCAAGGATGAGCTGTCGCGCCTCGACGGTATCGGCGATGTGAAGATGTTCGGTATCGGTGATTACTCGCTGCGTATCTGGCTCGATCCGAACAAGACCGCTTCGCGCAATCTGACCGCAACCGACGTAGTTAACGCGGTGCGCGAGCAGAACCGTCAGGTCGCTGCAGGACAACTGGGTTCGCCGCCGGCACCGAATGCCACGAGCTTCCAGATGTCGATCAACTCCCAGGGGCGTTTGGTCAGTGAAGAAGAGTTCGAGAACGTCATTATCCGCAGCGGTCCGGATGGCGAGATCACGCGTCTGAAAGACATCGCCCGGGTCGAGTTGGGCTCCAACCAATACGCCTTGCGCGCCTTGCTCAACAACGAGGAAGCGGTGGCGATGCCGATCTTCCAGCGTCCGGGCTCGAATGCGATCGACATCTCCAACCAGGTGCGGGCGAAGATGGCGGAACTGAAGAAGAGTTTCCCGGAAGGCATGGACTACGAAATTGTCTATGACCCGACGATCTTCGTGCGCAGTTCGATCGAGGCAGTGGTTCACACCCTGTTCGAAGCATTGATTCTCGTGGTACTGGTGGTGATCCTGTTCCTGCAAACCTGGCGCGCCTCGATCATTCCGCTGGTCGCGGTGCCGGTGTCGCTGATCGGTACGTTTGCCGTGATGCACCTGTTCGGCTTCTCGTTGAATGCGCTGTCGCTGTTCGGCCTCGTGCTGGCGATCGGGATCGTGGTGGACGATGCGATCGTGGTGGTGGAGAACGTCGAACGGAACATCGAGTCGGGGCTGGAACCGGTCGAGGCGACCAAAAAAGCCATGGGCGAGGTGACCGGTCCGATCATTGCCACGGCGCTGGTGTTGTGTGCGGTGTTCGTACCCGCAGCCTTTATTTCCGGCTTGACCGGGCAGTTCTACAAGCAGTTTGCGTTGACGATTGCGATCTCTACGGTGATCTCTGCGTTCAACTCCTTGACCTTGTCACCGGCCCTGGCCGCCGTGTTGCTCAAGGCACACGGCGCACCGAAGGACCGTTTCTCCAAAGTGTTGGATCGCCTGCTTGGTGGCTGGCTGTTCAAACCTTTCAACCGCTTCTTCGATAAGGCCAGCCATGGCTATGTGATTGCCGTGGCCAAGATCATTCGCGGCAGCAGCGTGGCGTTGCTGATATACGCAGGTCTGATCGCCTTGACCTACATGGGCTTCAGCACCACGCCGACCGGTTTTGTGCCGACCCAGGACAAGAAGTACCTAGTGACTTTCGCCCAATTGCCGGACGCCGCGAGCCTGGATCGCACCGAAAACGTGATCCGGCGCATGAGCACCATCGCCATGAACGAACCGGGCTTCGACAGCGCCGTGGCCTTCCCGGGCCTTTCGATCAACGGCTTCACAAACAGTCCGAATGCCGGCATCGCCTTCATCGGTTTGCGGCCGTTCGATGAGCGCAAGGATCCGAGCCTGTCAGCCGGGGCGATTTCCGCTTCGCTGAACGCCAAGTTCGGCAGCATCCAGGACGCCTACATCGCGGTGTTTCCGCCGCCGCCAGTGCAAGGCTTGGGCACCATCGGCGGGTTCCGTTTGCAGATCGAGGACCGGGGCAACCTGGGTTACGACGAGCTGTACAAAGAAACCATGAACATCATCAACAAGAGCCGCAGCGTTCCGGAGCTGGCCAACCTGTTCACCAGTTACACGATCAACGTGCCGCAGATCGAAGCCGCCATTGACCGCGAAAAAGCCAAGACCCACGGCGTGGCGATCAACCACATTTTCGACACGTTGCAGGTGTACCTGGGCTCGCTGTATGCCAACGACTTCAACCGTTTCGGGCGGACCTACCAGGTCAACGTACAGGCCGAACAACAGTTCCGCCAGGAGCCGGAACAGATCGGCCAATTGAAGGTGCGCAACGACCGCGGCGAGATGATCCCGTTGGCCACCTTCGTCAAGATCAGCCCTAGTTCGGGGCCTGACCGCGTCTCGCACTACAACGGTTTCGTCACCGCCGAAATCAACGGCAGCGCTGCGCCAGGCTACAGCTCCGGCCAGGCCCAGGCGGCGATTGAAAAACTGCTGAAAGAAGAATTGCCGAATGGCATGACCTACGAATGGACCGACCTGACCTACCAACAGATCCTGTCCGGCAACACCGCGTTGCTGGTGTTCCCGCTCTGCGTGTTGTTGGCGTTCCTGGTGCTGGCGGCGCTGTATGAAAGCTGGAGCCTGCCATTGGCGGTGATCCTGATCGTGCCGATGACCCTGCTGTCGGCGATTGCCGGGGTGATCATTTCCAAGGGCGACAACAACATCTTTACCCAGATCGGCCTGATCGTGCTGGTTGGTCTGGCCTGCAAGAACGCGATCCTGATCGTCGAGTTCGCCAAGGACAAACAGGAGCAGGGCATGTCGCCGCTGGATGCGGTGCTGGAGGCTTGCCGCATGCGGTTGCGGCCGATCCTGATGACCTCGTTCGCCTTCATCATGGGTGTGATTCCGCTGGTGACGTCCACTGGTGCCGGCTCCGAAATGCGCCGGGCGATGGGGGTTGCGGTGTTCTCCGGGATGCTCGGCGTAACTTTCTTCGGCTTGCTGCTGACGCCGGTGTTCTTCGTGCTGATTCGTCGCTCCATTGAGCGCAAAAACGCACGCAAGGTCGCCAAGGTTCACCCAACAACCGCATTGCATCCGGAGGCACACTGATGAACACCTTGAAGCTTTTTTTTCCCAGCCTTCTCGTCGTTGCGCTCGCCGCGTGTACGGTCGGTCCCGACTACAAGACGCCTGACACCGCGCCGGCCACTATCGTGTCGATCCAGGGCGGGCACTACGATCAATCGCGGTTTGAAACGGTGTGGTGGCAGCAATTCGATGACCCCACGCTCAACCAGTTGGTGAGCAAATCCCTGGAAGGTAACCGCGATCTGCGCGTGGCGTTCGCCCGCTGGAAAGCGGCCCGAGCGATTCGGGACGACGTCAGCAACGACAATTTGCCGGTGGTTACCAGCCGCGTCAGCAGCCAACAAGGAAAGGGCCAAGTGCCCGGTCAGACCGAAAGCCGCGTCAATCAGGAACGCTATGATCTTGGCCTCGACATGGCCTGGGAAGTCGATCTGTTCGGTCGCATCCAGCGCCAACTGGAATCCAGCGACGCTCAGGAAGATGCTGCCGCCGCAGACTTGTATCAACTGCGCGTGACGATGATTGCCGAGTTGGTGGACGCCTATGGCCAATTGCGCGGCGCACAACTGCGGGAAAAGATCGCCCTGGCCAACCTGAAGAACCAGCAGGATTCGCGCAGCGTGACGGTCAGCCTGCGCGATGCGGGTGCGGGTAATGAACTCGACGTAGTGCGCGCCGATGCACGTCTGGCTGCGGTCGAGGCTACGGTGCCGCAACTTCAAGCGGAGCAGGTGCGGCAGAAAAACCGCATCGCCACGCTGCTGGGTGAGCGTCCGAATACGTTGAGCGTGTCGTTGAACCCCGCCGAGTTGCCAGCCATCGCCAAAGTGCTGACAATTGGTGATCCCGCAGAGCTGCTGCGTCGGCGCCCGGATGTGCTTGCCGCCGAGCGCAGGCTGGCTTCCTCCACTGCGGATATCGGTGTGGCCACCGCCGACTTGTTCCCGCGCGTGAGCCTGAGCGGTTTCCTTGGTTTCACCGCCGGCCGTGGTTCGCAGATTGGTTCCAGTGCCGCCAGGGCCTGGAGTCTGGGACCGAACATCACCTGGGCAGCATTTGATCTGGGCAGCGTGCGGGCGCGCATTCGCGGTGCCGACGCCAATGCCGAAGGCGCGCTGGCGACCTATGAACAGCAAGTGCTGCTGGCGCTGGAAGAGTCTGAAAACGCCTTCAGCGACTATGGCAAACGCCAACAACGCTTGTTGTCGTTGATCAAACAAAGCGAATCGAGCCGCGCCGCTGCCGACCTTGCGGCCATCCAGTACAAGGAAGGAACCGTGGATTATCTGGTGCTGCTGGATGCGCAGCGCGAGCGGCTCAACGCCGAAGATGCTCAGGCACTGGGTGAAACCGATCAGTACCGTGGCATCGTCGCGATCTATAAAGCGTTGGGTGGTGGTTGGGACAGCGGTGACGGCAGGGTCGCGAGCGTTTATTGATATACCGATCGAAACCCCTGGCGGAATCTTTGGCACAATATCAGAAGCGATTTAGAGAAGGTGCAGCGTTTACCTCGCCTGATCGTTCGTCATTATGATTCCAGCAGCGATTGCTCACACCATCGCTGCTGGTCTGGACTCCACAGGCAAGGCGTGTCGAGAACTGCGGCAACTTAAGGTAATAGGCCTGCCGAGCGATACGTCGCGATTGTTCTGTCAAAGACACTGATGTCAGCCCGCCCGCGAGCGATCAATTGAGCTCCCTCCACAGCCGCATAGATCGCCAGCGCTTGTTCCTGTCGTTCCTCAAGGCTCAGCTGTGGCCGGCAAACCGACAACACTTCCGTCAGCCAGCGCACATTCAGTTCGGTGAAACCGTCGACCTCTGTCCTTACCTCTGGTGGCAAGTCATCGTATTCGGCAGACATGATCCCGCACAGGCACATGCGATTGTCGTTGACCAAAGCCATGCGAAAGATGTCCGTGTAGCCCTTGATCCACACATTCAGGTCGTCGGAATCGGCCCGTAAGCCAGCAAGGTATTCAAGCCCATCCTCGGTGTAACGTTTGGCTAAAGCCGCGCCCAAGTCGCCTTTGGTAGGGAAGTGGTAGTGGATGCTCGCGCTTTTGATGCCGACTTCCTTGGCGAGCTCACGAAAGCTCAAGCCGTTGTAGCCCCGGGTCTGCACCATCTTTCGGGCAGCCGACATGATCGTTTCTCGTGTATCCGTCGTCACAAATAAATCTCCCTATCGATAGATAGACGTTGACAGTGAAAATGTTCTTGCCGTAGCTTATACCTATCGATAGGTAGATGGATAGTTATGGAGCTCGTATGAAGATTTTTGATATCCCTGGTTTTCCAAACCCGCTGCGCATTCGTATTGTTCTCGCCGAAAAAGGGCTGGGCTCGCAAGTAGAGTTCATTAAGGTCGACCTGCCTGCTGCGGAACACAAGCAACCCGCGTTCCTGACGATCAACCCGTTGGGTACCGTCCCGGTGCTGCAACTGGATGACGGCACCAACATCAGCGAATGTACCGCAATCACCGAGTATCTGGACAATCTGGACGGCAACCCGATTCTCACCGGCAAGACGCCGAAGGAAAAGGCCATTATCCACATGATGCAAAAGCGCGCAGAGTCCGAGCTGGCGGATCCGGTCGGCTATTACTTCCACCACGCCACGCCGGGGCTCGGTGCCGCGCTGCAGCCCTACAAGAGTCCTGAATGGGAAGGTCGTATCGAGTGGGGCAACCGTCAGCGCGACAAAGCAGTTGCCGGCATGCACTACTTCGATCAGCTCTTGCGCAGTCAGCCATACATCGCCGGTGAGCAATTTTCCATGGCCGACATCACGGTGTATGCCGGGCTGATCTTCGCCGGTTTCGCCAGTATTGCCATCCCCAATCAGTGCAGCGCGCTCCTGGCATGGCAGGCGAAAGTGCAGCAACGCCCAAGCGTAAAAAATCCCGCCTGATCCTTGCTCCTCCGCCCCAACTGGAAAACAGTCAGGGCGGACCTAAACCTACTCGTTTTTTTCAGGTTCCTCTATATGACCCTTTTCAACATCCGATGGGCGATGCGCCATACCCTGGCCATCGTCGCGCTGACGACTGCGTGCTCGACATTGAGTGTTCAGGCCAGCAGCACCCCAGCAGAAAAAAAAGCTGCACATAGCTACACCCATCAAACCGCTCCGACCCAGTTCATCGAAGTCGAGGGTGCGCGCCTGGCATATCGTCGCTTCGGCAAACCCAGTGCCGTGCCACTGGTATTTCTCCAGCATTTCGTTGGCAACCTAGACAGCTGGGATCCCAAAGTCATCGACGGTTTTGCCCGTGATCGTGAAATTATCCTTTTCGACAATGCCGGCGTCGCCAGTTCCAGCGGTGAAGTACCGAACACCATCGAAGGCATGGCCAAATATGCCTCCGGCCTGCTGCAGGCACTGAACGTGAAAAAGGCTGACTTGCTCGGCTTTTCCATGGGCAGTCTGATCGCACAGCAAGTGACGCTTGATCATCCGAACCTCGTCCGTCGCCTGATTCTGGTCGGTTCATCACCTCGCGGTGGAGTTGGTATGGACTCGCTGACGCCGGAATTTCAGGGCTACCTGGCGAAAAAGCGTGCCGTACCGGATGAACTGTTGCTGGACGTTTTCTTTACCCAGACCGTAGAAAGCCAGGCCGCCGGACGCGAATTCCTTTCCCGTCTGCGCTCACGTAGGGTCAATCGCGATGTTGATGTCGATAGCAAGACTGCACCCGCACAAGCAGCCGCCATCGCTGGTTGGGGGGCGCCAGCCGGCAACGCCAACGACTACCTGAAAGGCATCAAGCAACCGACGATGGTAGTCGCCGGCAGCCATGACATTGTCTTCTACACAGTTAATGACGTGACCTTGCAGCAGAGTTTGCCCAACGCCCAGTTGGTGATCTACCCGGATTCAAACCATGGCGCGATCTATCAATACCCGGATCTATTTTTGAAACACGCCACGCTGTTTCTCAATGGGGTGAAGTAATCGAAACAAAGCACTGACGATTTGCTCGGCAGTACATGCCGCACGACCGATTAGGCTCCAAGTCAGGCCTGCGTCTACAGATCTGACGAGCGAAGAATCCAGGATCTCAAAATATGAAAGCGATTCAGTTCCGTAGCTTCGGCGGCCCCGAAGTACTCGAGTACGTCGACTTGCCAACGCCCGTGCCGCGGCCGGGAGAAGTATTGATAGAAACCTCCGCGATTGGGGTGAATTTTCCGGATATTCGTGAACGGTTAGGCATGTATAACCGGCCCGAAACACGCGTTGGTGGTGTCACGCTGCCGCATGTATCCGGACTTCAGGTGGTCGGACGCGTTTCAAAAACAGGAGCGGGCGTTGACCGTGCCGTTATCGGGCGCAAGGTCATGGCCTTGATGCCCAAGGGCGCATACGCACAGCAGGCTATTGCCCGTGCTGACATGCTGGTAATGCTGGATGAGTCGGTAAACGACGTCGCCATGGCGGGTTTACCTTGTCAGGGGGTGACTGCGTTCCTCGCTCTACGCACATGCGCGCATTTACAGTCAGGTGAAAGCGTTTTGATCCAAGGCGCCGCCGGGGGGCTTGGCAGTCTGGCTGTGCAGATTGCAAAAGCCATGGGCGCACAGACAGTTTTCGGTACGGCCAGCACTGAAAATCGACGCGCATTCGTGCGCAGCCTCGGGGCCGACTATGCCATTAGCTACGACACTCCCCAGTGGCCGGAGCGGGTGCTTAAATTGACCGAGGGGCGTGGAGTCGATGTGATCCTCGAAACCATCGGCGGCGAAGTGTTCGATCAGAATTTTGAGTGTCTCGCCATGCTGGGGCGTTGTGTGGTGGTAGGCTCCACGCGGGGGCCAGGCGAGGCATTGGCGCCTCGTCGGTTGATGGCCAAAGCGCAAACCTTGACCGGCATGTACCTGCCGACGTTCTTCCAGCGCCCTACTTTGATTCGCGAAGCTTTGCAATTCCTCGCTGATGGCGTTTCAGGCGGAGTGATCAGACCAGTCATCGGCGCGACGTTACCCCTGAGCGAAGCAGGGCTGGCGCACGCCTTATTGGAGCGAAGGGAAGTGCAAGGCGTCATTGTGCTGGATCCAAACCTCTAAGAGTGAATCTCCGATTCCCTGAGTTTTCTCGCGAATTAATGATGTAGGGGGGCTGTGGCGTTGATCAGGCGGACAAACATTCATCAGTAAATATGTCCTCACGAGAAGAGGACGCTATGCGGCATCACGGTTTCAATGGCAATGCAAGATGTTGACGCTCGGACTGGTGCTCGCGTGGGACGATCAATGCATTAGTGCGGTCACATAGCCTTTCTAGGTCTATAAAGGATAAGGTCTTGCGCACACGCGTCACGCCGTCCTCATTAAGAGTGGCCCGATATTAGCGTTGCGATTATGGCGGTTCGTCTACCGATGGCGGACCTGATAGGCTGCTTCTGGCCGTTAGCGGCCACTTGCGAACGGCCGCTTCTAGGCGAAACCTGTTATACATGAACGCCAGCAATTGCTCGATTACAACCCCCCCCATTAGCCTGAAATCTAAGTCTTGAAGGGAGCCAGTTTCCTGCCCCCGTCAGATTGTGGAACCTTCGTTTTTCCGAGAATTCTTCCTGCATCCTTCGCAGGTGAAAGCCCAAATACCTTCGTATAGTCTCGACTAAACTGCGTTGGGCTTTCGTAGCCCACCTCGAAAGCTGCCGCCATGACGCTCCTGCCGCTGGCTACCATGAGCATCCGCGCCTGAAGTAAGCGCACTCGTTTGTGATACTGCAATGGACTCAACGTCGTCACCGCTTTGAAGTGGCGATGGAAGGCCGAGACGCTCATTGCCGCTTTCTGAGCCAAGCTTTCCACCCTGATCGGCTGCGCAAAATCTCGACGGATCCATTGAATGGCTGTGTTCACTCTGGCCATGGCGGTATCGGGCGCTGCGATCTCTCGCAGCATCCAGCCGTGGGGGCCTTGCAGCACGCGAAACAGTATCTCGCGTTCATAAACAGGCGCCAGGGCTGCGATAGCTTCCGGGTTGCCCATCAATCGCAACATGCGCACCCATGCGTCCATTAATTCGGTCGTAACGGCCGCCACCGAAAAGCCCGGGTCGCTTTCATGGCGGCCGACAGGTTTGGGCAGGTCAGCCAGCAAGGTTGATAACACGGTGGGATCAAGCGTGAGGCTTATGGCCAGATAGGGTTCGCCCGTTGCCGCAGGGTGCACCGCGCCCACCGCAGGCAACTGAATCGACATGACGAAATAGGTCGCAGGGTCGTATCGCAGCGTGCGGTCGCCCACGGTCATGGTTTTGCTGCCCTGCAGAATCAAGTTGATCATCGGGTCATAGACTGCCGCCAGCATATGCTCGGGGATTTTGCCTTGGACCATAGCGACGCGGGGAATGCCCGTCTCTGTGCGGCGTTTTTCGGCCTTGGCGGCGAGGATGCGGAGTTCGTTAAGTTGTTCGTTCATGCTGGCCATGCTGAATGTCACAGCAGGAGCAACGCAAGCGAAAAGTAGAAACAGGCAGATTTCGAGTAGGAACGGCTGCGTCCGCAGTGACCAGCGCCCTTAATGTGGAGGCTCATTCAAGCAGTCGAGGAGTACGTCATGGGCGTTATCGTCATTACCGGAGGCAGTCGAGGGATCGGTGCGAGTGCAGCAGAACACGCCGCCCGGTGGGGTATGGGTGTCATTCTTACTTACAACCAGCATCCGGACGATGCGGATGATGTGGTGCGACGCATTGAACGAGCGGGCGGCAAGGGCGTTGCGCTTAATCTCGACGTGGCGGATGTGGAAAGTTTCAAAGGGTTCCGCGATGCCATCCTGTTAGTGCTCCGGGAGACATGGGGCACAAGCACCCTCTCAGGTTTAGTTAATAACGCCGGCTATGGCCTGTTCAACCCGCTGGCGTCGGTCAGCGAGGCTCAGTTTGATGGTCTTTTCAAAGTCCATCTGAAAGGCCCTTTCTTTCTGACGCAGACCTTGCTGCCATTACTGGAGGAGAACGCCAGCATCGTCAATCTGACCAGCGCTACTACACGCGTGGCCACCTCCGGGGTGGCGCCGTATGCGGCGTTCAAAGGTGGACTGGAAGTGCTCACGCGCTACATGGCCAAAGAGTTCGGTGATCGGCGCATACGTGTCAATGCGGTTTCACCTGGGGCGATTCGAACCGAGTTAGGTGGCGGGCTCAATGATGAGTTTGAGGCGATGCTGGCTGAGCAAACGGCGCTAGGCAGAGTCGGTGAGCCCGAAGATGTGGCCCGCGTCATTGCCATGTTGCTGTCCCAAGACGGGGCCTGGATCAATGCCCAGACCATCGAAGTCGCGGGCGGCTACATCATCTGAACGATCGGGAGACGTTGCCATGCTGGATCATATTTTTCTGTCTGTGAGTGACATTGAGCGCTCTATCCGTTTCTACGAAGCTACGTTGGCGCCGCTGGGTATCACCGCGCGCTTGGACTACGATGGCAAGGACGGTCCGCCTGGGCATCCGGACCTGAAAGGTTTCGGCGCCAAGGGCCGGATGTTTTTCTGGCTGCGTCAGGGTGAAGTCGAAGGCCGAGCGGTACATGTCGGTTTCGTCGCAGACAGTAAAGCTCAGGTTGCGGCGGCCTATGCGGCAGCGTTGGCTCAGGACGCCGTCGATCAAGGCGCACCGGGGGCGCGTCTGCACTACGACCCCAACTACTACGCGGCCAATGTTCTGGATCCTGACGGATACAGCCTGGAATTCGTTTACAAGAACTGGCAGCACGCACAATGAAAAAATTGATGATTTATGGCGCAACCGGCTACGTCGGGCGCATGGCGACCGACTATGCAGTGGCGCAGGGACTGGACGTTGTCATCGCCGGGCGCAGCCACGACAAGCTGCGCGCTCTGGCTGCACAGTTGGACGTTCCTTATCGCGTGTTTTCCCCTCATGCCCCGTCGACACAATGCCTGGAAGGCATTGGCCTGCTGGTGAACTTTGCCGGCCCCTTCGCGCGGACAGCTGACGCCTTGATGTGGCTCTGTATCAAGGCTGGAGTCGATTATCTGGATATCACGGCCGAGATCAACGTATATCGGTTGGCCGAGCAATTGGGCGATGAGGCGGCAGGGGCAGGGGTCATGCTCCTACCTGGCGTCGGTTGGGACGTAGTGCCGACCGACTGCCTGGCGGTGCATGTCGCTCGTCGGGTGAAATATCCGCAGTCGTTGAACATTGCACTACAGGTCGCGGGTTCCATTTCACGTGGGTCAGCACTGAGTGTTAGCGAAATTGTTGGAGCGGGGCTGCTGGCCCGGATTGATGGAGCGCTTCTTTCAACTCCCGATGCGCAACCGCGACACTTCGATTTTGGCGACGGCCAGGAGCTTTGCGTGCCTTTGTCGTTCGGTGATCTGGTCACCGGCTGGCGCTCCACCGGCATTCCCAATATTGCAATGTTTGTACATTTTTCCGGTGATCCATTACCTGACGGAGATCTTTCAAAAATTCCCGAGGGGCCGAACGCGCAACAGCGCGAAGCTCATCGCGCTCGGGCAGTGGCCGAGGTAACTGGCGCTGACGGCACTGTGGCACGTTCAGTGATCGAAACCGTCAACGGTTACACCTATACGCCGATTGCTGCCATGGAGGCGGCACGCCAAGTATTGAACGGCGTGCGAAGACCGGGTTTTGAGACACCGGCAAAGCTGCTGGGCGGCTCATTCGCCGAGAGCATCGGCGGTACGACCATCACTGATTACTGATTGATCGGACGATAGTGCAGATGTTGTTTACTCAGGATTCCACTGCGCTGTCGTCTGCCTCGAACTCATGGGCAAGCCACCTGCCGGCAATCCGTGCGACGTTCACCAAGCGCTCGCTGGACATCCCGCTGCATGCCGCTGCAGACAGCCCCCGCAGGGTGACCAGGATGTAGTCAGCCCAGGTCTGCGCAGCGTCCGGGCAGACTTGGTCCAGATACCGGCGGATCGCCTGGATTCCAGCGTCGCCGAATTTCTCCGCCATGTTTCGAGCGACCGGATCGTCCGCACGCAGGCCTTCGGTGATCAGGCAACCACGCAAAGCGCTATCTCGCCCGTACTGCTGCGCAGCGGCAATCAGCAGCGAGGTTAGCGCTTCGGCGGGAGGTCGATCCGGTGCCAGCAGTCTGTCCATTGGCAGCGCGTTTTCTGCGGCATAGCGATGCATTGCTCGTTCGAACAGTTCGGCCTTGCTTCCATAGGCTGCGTAAAAGCTCGGCGGCTTGATATTCATTGCCTCGGTCAGGTCGGTCAGGCTGACAGCGTCGTATCCACGCTGGTGAAACAGTGCTTGTGCGATGGCTATCCCTTGCTCCCGGTCAAAGGCGGAACGGCGCTGTCTGGGTTTTTCGTTCATGGCTATTTCTCTAGGTAATACGCCACTGTAGCGATCGCTACATGCAAGTTCAAACGCTTCGGTTGCTCCTTTTATTTAGTACTCACTAAATAATTTGCAGAGGACGTTCTTCCTATGTAGTGTTCACTACATATACGACAGTTGAGGTTCATCCCATGCAATTCAGAAACAAGGTCGTGCTGGTTACTGGCGGTTCTTCGGGCCTCGGCTTCGCAATCGCCGAAGCATTCGTCAGCCAGGGTGCGGATCTGATCATTACCGGGCGCCGCCAGCCTCAGCTAGACGAAGCAGCAAGTCGCCTCGGTGGGAATGTTTCTGCGGTGCGGACTAATATCTCGGACCCAGCCTCCCTAGGGGAACTGTTCAAGCATATCGGTGCGGTCCACGGTCGTATCGATGTATTGATCGCTAACGCCGGGATGGGTGAAATCGAGCCTCTAGGTGCAATCACCGACGCGGGCTTCGATCGGGTGTTCGCGACCAACGTCAAAGGCACCACCTTTACGGTTCAGGGGGCGTTACCGCTGATGAGCGAGGGGAGCAGCGTTGTCATTATCGGCTCGACTTCTTCGATCAACCCTGGACCTGGTATGAGCGTGTACTGAGCAACCAAGGCCGCACTACGCGCGTTGGTGAGGAGCTGGATTCTCGACATCAAAGGATCGGGTGTACGCATTAACTTACTCAGCCCCGGGCCGGTGGACACCCCGTCCCTACGGGCCGTGCTTGGTGAAAACGCGCCACAGGTAATCGATTTGCTAAATGAGAAGAGCACCCTCGGCCGGATCGGCCAGGCACACGAGATCGGCCAAGCTGCGCTCTTTCTGGCGAGCGAGGCGTCGAGCTATGTCAATGGTGCCGAGCTGTTCGCCGACGGTGGAGCTTCTCAGGTTTGAACGCCCATGGATCGGTCGTCTCGCCAAATGCTTACCTTCCGCTGAACGACGACAATGCCTTAACGGGCAATCCGCAACGGGAATATCATTCGCTTATAGCTGACGAGTGCAACCATCCTGCCGAGTGAATCGGGGATGCAAGGAGTTACCAAATGAGTAAGTTTGCTGGATCAGTAATCGATCATGTGGGCATTGGTGTCTCGGACATTTTGCGCGCTCGCGCCTTTTACGAGCGGTCGCTCGAGCCGTTAGGGATCACATTGCTAATGAGCATCGAGACGGACCATCCGCATTCGACGCCTCGCAGACTTGGGTTCGGCTCCGCAGGCAAGCCGTTCCTGTGGCTGCACGATGCACCAGTTCCCAGCTACGGGGCTCATATCGCGCTGATGGCGCAGAGTCATGGGGCCGTCGACGCATTCCATGCGGCTGCCATCGCCGTTGGCGGACAGGACAATGGCGCACCAGGCATCAGGCCTCAGTACCACTCCGATTATTACGCAGCCTATGTACTGGGCCCTGACGGAGTTAATCTGGAGTGTGTTTGCCAACTGACGCCTTAGGTGCCTGGGCTCTCATTAGGTATCTGTCAGGTGGCATTCTTCGTCAGCTTTTCAACCGCATCGAGCTGTTAGCCAATGGAGGTTTTCCCAGAATTGAATGTGTTCCTGTTTAGCTATGGAGCAATTCTTATAACCGATAGCAGCGCCAACTCAAGATGTCTCGTGGCACGGCTGTAATGAGGCTCCTCCTCTGGCCTGTTGCTGTGGCTGCTCCTGGCCGTTAGCTGCCGCTCGTGACCGCCAGCTTCCGGCCAAAAGCTGACAGTCGTGGCCGCACTATGATGAGCTAGCCTCCAATCGAGGCTGGGGGCATTCGATGCTTGACTTCTACACGACATCCCCTGTCGGGGCGACAAAAACAACAAGAGTTAAACTGCTACCGGGGAGATACTGTACGACGCGAAATTCCTGCTGCGGCACCGTCCCGTTGGTAGCGATATTGAACTGGCTGCACGCGGGGAAGAGGAACCCGATCACTTCGGCTCCTTAATTGACCCCTGTGGGCAGTTCCTCTGCCGAAAGCTGAGGCAAGCCGCTGAGCGGCAGTGAATCATGCCCCTTCCAAGATCACGTATTCCGGCAAGTTTTACATGCCTCTGGCATTAGTCTGGCCCCGTGGCGCTTTGCTTGCGCTGTTTGCGGTCCATCGGATTGTAAGTCAATGAGCTCATTCGGCTTCGCTCAAATGGTCGATATGAGCAAAGCGCTCGACCAGAAAGTCGATCAGGGTGCGAACCCGTGCAGATAGCTGCAGTTGCTGCGGGTAAACTGCATAGACATCCGCGCGGGTAGGCGTCTGATCTTCAAGGATCAACTGCAAGCGGCCGCTTCGGACATATCGGGCGATGTCCCACTCTGCTCGCATCAGAATGCCGTAACCCTCCAACGCCCAATTCAAAGCCACCTCGCCGTCGTTGCAACCCAGGGCGCCATGCACTTTGATGTTTTGAGTACGGCTCCCTGCTGCGAAACTCCATACGCCATAAGGCGTCTCGTTTTGCCTGATGAAAATGCAGTTGTGCTGCTGCAAATCTGCCAGTCGCTCAGGTGTGCCGTGCTTCTGCAGGTAGAGGGGAGAGGCACAGAGCAACCGACGGTTGGATGCGATTTTGCGAGCATGGAATGCTGCATCTGGCAGTGTGCCGAAACGGATGCTCAGGTCAAACCCATGGGTCGTGAGATCCAGTGGGTGGTCGCTGATCTCCAGTTGTATTTCAACCTCAGGATACCGGCTGTAAAAGGCCGCCAACGCCGGCCCGATATAGCGGCGACCAAAGCCGAGCGATGCGTTGACCCGAATCAACCCTTTGGGAGTTGCCCGACTGCTGCTGACCATCTGCTCGACCTCATGGATCTGCGTCAGGATTCGCGCCGCGTGGGAGAAGTAAAGCTCACCCTCTGTGGTCAGGCTCATTGAGCGGGTGGTGCGATTGATTAAACGAATGCCCAGCCTGGCTTCCAGCGCCGATAGACGTTTGCTCACTGCCGGAGGGGTGACCCCCAGCTCGCGAGCCGTGGCGGCAAGGCTGCCTTGGTTGGCCAGCAGGTAAAAAAACGACAGGTCTAAGGTCTGGCTCATTCATCGCTCAAAGTCGTGTATGGGGCGTATAAGTTTGATTGAAGCATCATCAATACATATATCCTGCCCATGGCTTGTCTGAATAGCATTTTCAACCTGCAAAAGCAGGAGCTTTAGGTGAAGGTGCTCTGGTTTCCGTCAGTGCTGCGCTTGCTTCGGGGGCGAGCCACCTTGAACCGTAATCACCTTTTCAAATCCGCACGGCCCGGTTGTTTACCTGAAGGCTTGGTCTCGAGTGGTTTACGGCTCAAAAAAGGCGAAGGATTCATAACCTAAAGTAAATTATGTAGTGATTTAAAGTAACTCACGCCTTCCGATTCAATACTTATACTCGGAACACACCCTGATCGAACGACTCCGTTTGACGGGCAAAACAAAACTTACAAAGGTGTTCCCAAATGAATGCGTACAAAATTGCTTCGGTTCCTGGAGACGGTATCGGCATTGAAGTTATTGCTGCCGGGGTTGAAGTCCTCAAGGCGCTGTCCAAGAAAGTCGGCTTTGAAATTACCTTCAAGGACTTCGACTGGAACTCGGATAACTACTTGAAAAATGGCTACTACATTCCGGAAGGTGGCCTGGAAGAACTCAAGACTTTCGATGCGATTTTCTTCGGTGCCGTAGGTGCGCTGAACGTTCCTGACCACATTTCTTTGTGGGGACTGCGTCTGCCTATTTGCCAAGGCTTTGACCAGTACGCAAACGTACGTCCTGCCCGCGTGCTTCCTGGCGTTAAAAGCCCGCTGCACAATGGTGATCAGATCGACTGGGTCGTGGTGCGTGAAAACTCTGAAGGTGAGTACTCGGGCAACGGCGGACGCGTACACCGTGGCTTGCCAGAAGAAGTGGCCACTGAAGTCTCTGTGTTCACCCGTGCCGGTGTTGAGCGTATCCACCGTTTTGCTTTCCAGTTGGCCCAGAGCCGTCCGCGCAAGCACTTGACTATGGTCACTAAGTCCAACGCCCAGCGCCATGGCATGGTGTTGTGGGATGAGATCTTCTACGAGGTGGCCAAGGACTTCCCTGATGTGAAGATCGACAAAGAACTGGTCGATGCCGTTACCACACGCATGGTGCTTAAGCCATCCACTCTGGATGTGATCGTGGCGACCAACCTGCACGCCGATATCCTTTCCGACCTCGCCGCCGCCTTGTCAGGTAGCCTGGGTATTGCACCGACTGCCAATCTAAATCCTTCGCGCCAGTTCCCGTCGATGTTCGAGCCGATCCACGGTTCCGCCTTCGACATCACCGGTAAAGGCGTCGCCAACCCGATCGCAACCTTCTGGACTGCGGCCATGATGCTCGAGCATCTGGGCGAGGCTGCGGCCGCCAAGGAACTGATGTCCGCCATCGAAGCTGTTACCGAAAGCGGTTTGCACACGCCTGATTTAGGCGGTACAGCGACCACTCGGCAGATCACCGACGCTGTAATCAAGCTGATTGGCCGCTAATTCATAGTAATAACTACGGCATACCGCCAAGGGAGGGGTCATTGATCCAGCCCTTGGCATTTCCTGACAACAATAAAAAATCAGGGCCCCGTCATGAAAAGAATTCTGGGAAAGCTCTACGTTCAAGTTTTGCTAGCCGTGATCCTCGGTGCCATCGTGGGTGTAGCGGTTCCTGAAACCGGTGAAGCACTGAAGCCCTTGGGCGACGCGTTCATCAAACTGATCAAGATGCTCCTTGCACCGGTGATTTTCCTCACGGTGGTAACGGGCATCGCCAAGATGGAAAACATGAAGGAGTTAGGGCGTGTCGGTATGCGCGCACTGATCTACTTCGAGGTGGTGTCGACCCTAGCACTGGTGGTTGGTCTGGTGGTGGTGGACGTGTTCAAGCCCGGCGCAGGCATGAACATCGACGTCGCGACGCTGGACGCTTCAAGCCTGGATACCTATACCACCGCAGCGAAGCACACGACGTTCATGGATTTCGTGATGAACATCATCCCGAACACCATTGTCGATGCCTTTGCCAAAGGCAATGTACTGCAGATCCTATTGTTCTCGGTGCTGCTGGGCGTCGCCCTGGCACAGGTTGGCCCCCGCGCAAAATTCTTCGTCGACACGCTTGATAGCCTGATGCAGGGCATGTTCCGAATGGTCAACATGATCATGCGCTTGGCCCCCATTGGCGCATTCGGCGCGATTGCCTTCACCATCGGCAAATACGGCTTCGGCTCGCTGTTCTCGCTGGGCAAGCTGATGGCCTGTGTCTACCTCACCTGCATCGTGTTTGTGATCTTCGTGCTCGGTCCCATCTGCCGCATGAGTGGTTTCAGCCTGTGGAAGTTCCTGCGGTTTATTAAGGAAGAGTTGTTCACTGTGCTGGGCACCAGTTCATCGGAGTCGGTACTACCGCAGATGATTTCCAAGATGGAGAAGGCAGGGGTTTCCAAGCCGGTTGCTGGCATGGTGATTCCGGCGAGCCTGACGTTCAACCCGGATGGGCAGGCGATCTACTACACCATTGCAGCCATCTTCATTGCCCAGGCCACCAACACACCATTGACCTTGATGGACCAATTGATCGTGCTGGCCGTGCTGATGTTCACCTCCAAGGGATCGGCCGGGGTGACAGGTTCGGGTTTTATCATTCTGGCGGCCACCCTGGCTTCGCTGGGAACCATTCCGGTCGCTGGCATGGTGCTGTTGTTGGGTGTCGACCGTTTCATGTCTGAAGCGCGTGCCATCACCAACACCATTGGCAACGGCGTCGGCACCATGGCGATTGCCAAGTGGGTAGGAGCACTGGATACGGCGAAGATGAATCGTGCACTCAACGGTCAGCCGGAGCCTGATGAAGTGACGCCCCCTGTCGCCAGCCAATCCGCGTCCCATGACGCTCATAGCAACGGCTCTCAACAGGTGGGCCTGGCGCCTGCTTTGAAGGTCTAAGCTTCTGCAATCAGAAGTTTGGGCTGGCTCAACGTCGGCTCCTTCCCGGAGTCGACGTTTTCTTTTTAGGTGACCTTCAATTTGAAATCAGATAGCTGCGCCGGTTGCGTGACGAGTCATTTTCAAAGGTAAAAACAATGTTTGAGTTGGATCATGTGCTTGCGCAGGACATCGTCGATCGAGCAATGCTCATCCTTCCTTTCAATGTCAATGTGATGGACTGCCAGGGCTTGATTATGGGCAGTGGCGAGCCCGAGCGGATAAACACCCGTCATGAGGGTGCCCAGCTAGTTCTGGCGAACCAGCGCGTGGTGGAAATCGATGTGCAGTCGTCTCCCTGCCTCAAAGGGGTCCAGCCAGGTATCAATGTGCCCCTCATGCACGATGAACGCTTGATTGGCGTGCTGGGCCTTACCGGCGATCCGCATACGCTGCGTACTTACGCAGAATTGCTGCGCATGACCGCTGAAATGCTAGTTTCGCAACGGCACCGCGAAGTGCAGTCGCAATGGCGCAAGCAGCGCAGCGACGACTTGCTGGCCTTGCTCTTGGGGGATGCGGGAAACTCTCCTCGCTTGTTGGACGAAGCGCAGCAGCTAGGGCTCAAACACCAGCTCACGCGCACGCCACTTTTGATTGAGTTCGCGTCTAACCAGGTCGCAGCGATGGTGAGTGAATGGTTGCTGGGGCGGGTTCCGGACAGTTGGTGTCTGAGTCCGTCGCCTAATACGGTCCTGTGGTGCTGCCCCGCCGTCAGCGGGGTCGATCCTCACAAGTACCTGCAAAAAATGCAGAGCCAAGGCTGGACGCCTGTTCGTGTGGCCATCGGAGTGCCTGTCCAGGGCATGGAGCGGCTACGCAAAGTCTGCGCGCATGTGACGGCGCTAGCGGCCTATGGTCGTGCCGTTTTGAAGACGCAGCGGCTTTTGCTGCTGACGCGCTTGCGTCTGCCGGCAATGTTATGGGCTCATCGAGAAGAGTATGTGGTCGAGGAACTACTGGCCGTCGTCAACAAGGTGCGTGCCAAGGACAGCAATGGTCAGTTGATGCAAACGTTGCGAAGCTGGTGTGAGCACAGTGGGCAAATCCAAACCTGTGCAGATGCCCTAGGCTTGCATCGAAACACCCTGCGTTATCGGATGGATAGGATTTCAGAGATCACCGAAATGGATTTGAACAAGCTAGATGACGTGGTTGTTTTGTACCTGGGTGTGCAACTGATGTCTGACGGTTGAGCCTCGATGTTCAGCGTAAACAGGCGCAGACTTGCATCAGCGCCTGAGGTTGGAGGCTAAACGGTTCGCCGATATCAGCACTCGGCATAGGTTTAGCGAGTACCTGCGCCGTAAACCGCGAAGGCGCCCAATGCTTCTTCTATTCGCAGTAGACGATTGTATTTGCTCACTCGGTCCGACCGGCACAACGATCCGGTCTTGATCTGTCCGGCCCGCGTGGCGACGGCGAGGTCGGCAATGAAGGTATCCTCCGTTTCCCCGGAGCGGTGTGAGATGACCGCTTTGTAGCCCGCCGCTTGAGCCATGCGAATGGCGGCCAGGGTTTCGGTCAAGGTGCCGATCTGGTTGTATTTGATCAGCACCGAGTTGGCAATCCCTCGATCTATCCCTTCCTTGAGGATGCGCGTGTTGGTGACGAACAGATCGTCGCCTACCAGTTGCACATGTTCGCCAAGCTGGGCGGTCAGTTTTTTCCAGCCGTCCCAGTCACTTTCGTCCATGCCGTCTTCGATAGAAGTGATGGGGTAGCGCTCACAGAGTGAGCTCAAGTAACGGGAAAAGTCTTCGGAGTCGAATCGACGATCTTCACCCTGCAGATGGTAGAAACCGTCCTCGAAGAATTCGGAGGCTGCGCAGTCGAGCGCTAGAGTAACGTCCTGTCCCAGCACATAGCCTGCTCGCTCCACGGCTTCTTGGATGACCAACAAAGCGGCTTCGTTGGAGGGCAGCGAAGGGGCAAATCCGCCTTCGTCGCCGACCGAGGTACTCAGGCCTTGAACGCGCAAAACGGCTTTCAAGGAGTGAAAGATCTCGGCACCCATGCGCAGTGCCTCGCGAAACGATGAGGCTGAAACCGGCTGAATCATAAACTCCTGAATGTCCACATTATTATCGGCATGTTCGCCGCCGTTAATGATGTTCATCATCGGTATCGGCAAGGCGTACCGTCCAGGTTGACCGTACAGGGAGGCCAGGTGTTCGTACAGCTCCAGGCCCTGATGCTGTGCGCCAGCCCGTGCGGTGGCCAGCGATACGGCTAGCGTCGCATTGGCGCCCAAGGCGCTTTTGGAATCTGTGCCGTCCAGTTTGATCATGGCCTCATCGACGGTCTTCTGGTCCAAAGCGCTAAGCCCTTTGACCCGTGCGCTGATCACGCCCTTGACGTTTTCCACGGCGCGCAGTACGCCCTTGCCCAGGTAGCGAGCCTCACCATCGCGAAGCTCCAGCGCTTCTCTCGAACCCGTCGATGCGCCAGAGGGCACACTGGCGGAACCGGTCACACCGTTGGCCAGTGTCACGCTGGCTTCTATCGTCGGGTTGCCGCGTGAATCGAGTATCTCGCGAGCGTGAATGTGCGCAATGGCAGAGGTTTCAGGCGTCATGGAGGGTCTCCGATTGAGTGGTGCTTGCAGGGCGCGGTTGGTTGGCGTTTTCGAGCAGTTCTTGCTGCTCTGCTCGTAAGGCACGGACGTCGAAATCCCGTGGCCAATCAGTCATGGACTCTCGGGGAGTCGGCATTTGTACGGCTGGGTGCTGCTTCGAAATCATTGGACGTCACTCTTTTTGATATTGAGGGACAACTATTACCTGACCAAGCCTACGCCGAGATTCGGGCGAATCCTTTAGGCGCGCGAACAAAAGCGCTTGCCTTTGCTTGTGCCTGGAGCTGGAGCCTAAGCGGTTCGCTGATGTCAGCATGAGGCATCACCTATCGCCGGAGAGCGCTCATGAAAGTCGTCATAGCACCTGATTCATTCAAGGACAGCCTAAGCGCCGATGGCGTTGCACAAGCCATTGCGCTGGGGCTGGCTGAGGTGCTGCCTAACGCTGAATTGGTGCAATGCCCGATGGCCGATGGCGGCGAGGGAACCATGGAGGCGATTCTGGCGGCCCTGCACGGTGAGTGTCGTCACGCCGAGGTTAGAGGGCCTTTGGGTGTCGGGGTCAGCGCCCGTTGGGGATGGCTTGCGCAGACGCGAACCGCGGTCATTGAAATGGCCGAGGCGAGCGGCCTGCAACTGGTGGCCTTGGAGCAACGTGACGCATGTCTCAGCTCCAGCTATGGCACTGGGCAACTGATCCTTGATGCTCTGAATGCCGGGGCCGAAACAATCATCTTGACCATCGGTGGTAGCGCGACCAACGACGGCGGTGCGGGTATGCTCAATGCCTTGGGCGCGCGCTTCCAAGATGAAGGTGGAAGGGAGCTGACGCCAGGTGGCTTGGCTCTTTCTGGATTGTGTAGTATCGATTTGAGTGAGATGGATCCCCGTCTGCATAGTACCCGTTTCGAAGTGGCGGCTGATGTCGATAACCCCTTGTGCGGTGCCCACGGCGCTTCATTTACCTTTGGTCGGCAGAAGGGGGCAAGCAGCGAGCAGATCGAACAGCTGGATCAGGCATTGACCCATTTTGCCGATTGTTGCGCTGTCGTGCTTGCGCAGGATGTTCGCGACATTCCGGGCGCCGGGGCAGCCGGAGGCATGGGGTTTGCCGCGAAAGCGTTCCTGGGGGCCGGTTTTCGACCGGGCGTAGAAGTGGTGGCAAAATTGGTCGGGCTTGCCGATAAGATCAAGGGTGCAGACCTAGTCATCACCGGCGAAGGCCGTTGTGACGGTCAAACGTTGCGCGGCAAAACCCCCATGGGGGTAGCGCGTATTGCCCGTGAGCAAGGCGTACCTGTAGTGATTCTTGCCGGCACGCTCGGTGAGCGCTACGAGGCGCTGTATGAACACGGCGTCAACGCTGCTTTCGCATTGGTGTCAGGCCCCATGAGCCTCGCCGATGCGTGCCAGCAAGCACCTCGACTATTGCGCGAACGGGCGCGGGATATTGCTCGTCTCTGGCGGCTTGAATAGCTATTTGCGGCCTGCAGGCAACTGAGAGGGGTGAACCGTCCCACGCCTGAGCTCAGTTACTACCACCTGCGGGGCACCTACTCGCCACATTGAAAAGTTTCTCAGTCCTGCGGTGATCTTTGCTGCTTTTTAACGGATTAGTTTCAGGTTAATTGCTAGTGCATGTGCGCCTATCCTGTGTCTACGGCCTTAGATGCAATTAAGTCAGCCGTTGCAGTTTCTGCACCTGCGGCGGCCTGTGTAAACTCATCGCTCACGCCTCATGCTGTGTGGTTTGTAGTGATCCAACGCCAGGATGCGCTTGAGGTGAGCTCACACCATTTCTACTTTTTTACGGTCGTGCGAAGACGCTGATGACGAACCACATCTCGGGTCGCTCATCGTTCGGCCCCATTCCTACAGTTCGAGTATCGGCCCCAAAGCGATTCCTGGTTATGTGCCGCTTTGGCCGACCTTTGCGGAGCCTGAGAGGCTGCAATGGTTCGAAAGGGGCCACTCACGAATGACTGGTTTTGGCCCTTTGCTGCCTTTCGCCAACGACCGCTTTGGGCCGAAAACGGTTACTCACGAATGCTGCTTTTGGCCGTAAGCTCCTGTTGAAGGCAGACCCTATGTGTTGAAGGTGAACCAGCGATATCAGAACGGGACGAGGGAGGGTTGCGGAAATGATCGAAAAGATGCGGAAATGATTCAGATAGCGATAACTCCAAATCATGATTCCAAAAAACGACAACGCCCTGAATATTCAGGGCTTTGTCGGTACATAAGATGGCGGAGGCGATGGGATTCGAACTCATGGACCTGTTACAGTCGACGGTTTTCAAGTCCATGTCTAAAGCAAGTAATTCAATGGGTTATGGCCCTAAGTATTCCGCTTTGCTTGTGTGCAAACGTCGATCGGTACGGCCGCTAACGGCCAAAAGCGGACGCTGATGACAAGTCAGCTTCCGGCCAAAAACCGACGTTCGCAAGCGATCATTGACGGCCAGCAACGGACAGTGGACAGACTGATGGCGAAACAGTAGCGTCATGTTTTTCTAGGAATCTGAACCCATGTCATCGCCGCTGCACCTCTACAAGTACGAACGCTTTACCGCACAGTCGCTTCAGAACCTGAAGGACCAATTAATCTATTTCGGCTCCCCGCTCGCTTTCAACGACCCTTACGACTGCGCGCTTTCACCGCGCATCAAGAAGCCAACTGACGCCGATGTTGAGAAATTGCGAAGCCATTACTTAGCGAAACCCAAAATCGAAAGTGGCATTCGGCGAGAGTTCGAAAAAGCATCTCCTGCTGTGCTTAGGGATGTGCTCCTTCGCATAGGACAGGAAACCTTAGATGACATGATCAAAAGATTTCTGTCACAACGTGGGGTCAGCTGCTTTTCAGAGAAGAAGGACAACTTATTGATGTGGTCCCACTACGGGGATCATTGCAAAGGTTTCTGCCTGGAGTTTTCAACCTTGGCCGATCCATTTCACAAGATTAAGAAGGTTCACTATACACAAGACATGCCCATTCTCGACATCGTTCCGATCCTGTGCGGTGAAGATTCCGACCCTGTCTCCGATCTATATTGTACCAAAGCGATTGATTGGGCTTATGAGCACGAGTGGCGCGCTATTCATAGTCAAGCCGGCACGGCGTATCGATATCCTTCCGAAGCACTCACCGGCATCTACTTCGGCCCAGACATGCCCCTCACTGCGATTGAGATTATCGCGTTAGTTCTCGCAGGACAAAATGAACACGTCCAGCTCTGGCAAGGTTGTCGTAGCAAGTCTAACTTCTTAGTTGAATTTCAGCCGGTAAAATACATGTCACATCTGGAAGCAAAGCGGCTAGGATTACTGGGGACAGCAGGCACTTAATCGGCCACCAAAACTGCACCCTCGACCCATGTATTTTCATGCCCGCCCGGCATAGCAGGCTTCTTTCGGCCAAAAGGGGACCTTGGATGTATCTCGGATACCCGGGGCGTTCAGGGCGATGTAAGCAGAGTTAGAATATGGTTGGATTTGAGGAGTGGATATGAAAGTTGAATGGAAGGCCAACAAAAAACTGAAGCCGCAAATCATCCTAGATCGCCTAAAGGCCTGCTCATCTATCGACGCCGAAGGTAAAGTGTCTTTCAATGGCTTCGAAATGCATGAGCTTGGTTCCGTTCTTTTTACGATGATTGATTTTCATAAAACATTTAGTTATCACACCGCTAAGCGATTTTATAACCGAGCCTTGAACTCATGGGTGAAATCTGGGAGCAAATTAGCTGATGATTTTTTGAAAGCATTAAAGACAGAGGTGTTATCTTATAATAAGCAGGTGCCGAAGGAGTACGTGTTAGTAACTTCGATATCGATAGCCACGGGCTTTCCACTGCGAAGGATAGTGCTCGGTGATACGACTCTGGAATGTTACCCAGGCGGGCTTCCAAAAAAATATAAAACTCGAGAAGCATATAACGCTCGTTGGAATTTTGAATCTCCATCTCTACCAGATAGTTATTGTCCTGTTGTTGTAAGATTCAGGTCGAAAAATCATATGGATGGTGTAGAGCATGCGCTACATGAACTGGATTTCATAAGGGGAGTATTTTGTCTAGATATAAACCCTGCGTTTGAGATTGCCATCTCGATGCAGGCAATTCGAAGAGCGCCTATCAATAAGTTGACTTTAGGGGGAATGCACACGCTACACAACAAGGATGGCAGTCTAAGTGATAGCAATATTTTTTGGTACGACTCTAACTATACTGAGCGAAGATCATTAAATCTGACAGCTGGAAAAAAAACCCAATCGATAAATTTCTTCAGGTTTGTAACAGATAAACTCAAGCATCATAAGGATGCGCACATTATCAAAGACGCCATCATAAGATTTGTGCGTGCCTTTGACGAGACTGATAAAAACTCCTCTGTTCAACGGGGGTGGGCTGCTTTGGAGTCAGTAATGGCTCCAGGTGAAAATAATACGGATTTAGTCGTTGCGCGTTGCTCTTACCTTTATGGAGAACGTGAGTATCATCGACAAATATTAGAGCATGTAAAAGACTACCGTAATCGAAATGTACATATGGGGCAGTCTATCGACGATCCATCCCCTCATTGCTTCCAAATACAAAAATTCTTTCGGCAGGCGGTTATTTTTCACTTGGCTGAAGTGGGCAATTTTTCTGGATTGCAAGATGCTAATAAATTTTTAGACTCGTCAGCCTCGATAGAAGAGTTGATACGACAGCGAGATCTTATAGATAAAGCTATATTATTTATTAGCCCTGGATAAGCTAAATATGTATCGCATCATTCGGCCGACATTATTCATCTATTACTCGACTAATCATAAACACTATATATAACTTATGAACATGCTGAGTCGCCCATAGATTTCTAGACGCCTTCAACTGGCTCCTTTTGGCCGTTGGTGGTCGATTGCGAGCATCCGATTGACTACGGCGATCGACTGAATACGATTCAGAAGGAGGCATCGACGCGAAAAGTACCTGAGAGCGACCCGCGCATGACGCTGGTAAAGAAATTACAATTGGGGCAAGAGAACCTAAATATTCCTCCTCTAATAAAAATCAAAGATTAATATTTAAACCATGATCTAGCATCAGTTGCTCTACTGCGACGCTTCCACCCTCAACAGACTCCAACGCTCGCAGAACACTGGCCAACTCATTGCTGTGCTTAATCTGGTCATTTGCTGATGCCATCCTAACAATTTCATTGGCTTGTTTGTAGGTAGGGTCGACTTCCTGCATAACTTGCCTGATGGTTCGACCATATGTATTTGCTTCAGCAAAGCTACGAGAGGTTGAATATATGGTAATTAGCCGATCCAACATCGCTGAAGGAGTGACAAGCCAATCAACTTTTTCCAGCTCGTCAAATGTTGCAAACCTAATTCTTTTTTCTGCTGCGGCAATTAATTCGGGTGGGAGAGCGTCTAGTAAAAAAAACCAATCTAAATCAACAAATAATTTCTGTGGTGCGTTTTGTATAAATGTCAAAATCCTTAACTGCTCCGCCTTGGGAAGGGCACTCCATAAACCCAATTTGGCGAGCCGTGCTACGATTATCACTGCGCCGGATATTTCCTCTTCCGTGCGCATGCGTTCAACTGTTTGTCTGACGCAATCTTCGAAGAATCTTTCCCACAAGTTAGGGTGGATAATTTTAATTGCCGATAAAGCAAGTACGCACTTATTAAATTTTGCGGATTCTTCTCCCCCAAAGGCGGTTTTTACAAAAACTTTTAGTAAATTGTTGTAGAGAGACTCTCTTGGCCGTTTCAAAGGCCCGGCCTCGAATAACGTAACAACGTCTTCTAGATTGCTCGGGAAAAATTTAGAATCTACATCACTCAAAACTCGCGCCAGTGCTACCTTTCCTTGCGATGCAGGTCTGGAAAGTATGGAATTTACAGAGTTGAATATATGCAATCTTGCCAGTTCCGCCGACGCGGAGAATACTTGGTTGTCAGAAACCTGTGAGGGATGAGCACATCTATTGCGATCCTCTACCAAGCGAACAATATCTAGATATTCAATAGGAGAGATTAGCTCGAACTTGTCCTTCGCCATCAATGGAAGTTCTTTTTCAAAAGCTAAGGCTCCCGGAAGGTTGTGAGTTTTCTGTATAGTCTCAAATCTCGCAATTTCAACTTGGGCCTCCTTATCTCCGGAAGCTGATAGCTCTCTTATTTTGTCCACCAAATCGAAAGCAACTGCGATCCAACAAGCTACCACTGACGAGCGATACGCACCTGCCTTATAACATTTTACGGCTTCTTCGATATATAGGCGCGAGCGAGGGTCCTCGCAACTCAATATTAACTCATCCAGATCGCTGAGCATTTTTTTCCTTATTTATTATCTGTTAGATGACAAGTGCACAATTTCTATCCGCTATATATTTTTTTAGCTTTGAGAAAATGCATTCGAAGCTTTTGCTGGTCTGGTCGCAGTTATTATTGGCATTCTCTACTGAGAGCAACGGCGTTTGACTATCACCGCAGCCCCGCCAAGGACTTGCTGCGTATGCAAATCCCTTGCTAAGGATAGGTCCGGCCAATGTGTAGAAACGACTTTATGGTGAATGGCCGTTTCTGGCCGGAAGCAGTAGTTCCCGGATGTCCGCTATTGGCCGAAAGCGGCCATTGCCAAGAAACGCAATGAATATTGGCAGTCGTTAGGGGGTTGGAGTTCGAATCTCTCCTTCACCGCCACATTCAGTAAACACAAACCCCTGATTTTCCTAGAGAAAGTCGGGGGTTTGTGGTTTTTGGCATCGGAAAAATGGCCATATGGGACAGATTTGGGACAGATGCGCTATTTTGGTGCGGACTCTTGTGCCTTCCATCTTGATTGACCGTGACGTTGTACTTCCACTACTGACCAGTGAGCGGCCGATAATAGGCTGCAAGCGGTTGACCTTCGCGCATGCTCCATCTGCCGCCCAGGAATAACGTAGGTAGGGCGTTATCTAATGTCTGACCAAACACTTTGAATTTTTGGGAGCGCCCGACATCACTTGATCATCATCAAAGGAGGTCTCGTGACTCAGTCCGATATGTATGTCATTGATTACCAACTCCACGGGGAACCAAAGAGTTTCGTCATCAGAGCGAAGCTGATGAACAATGCGGAGGCATGGCAGTGGGCGAGCTGTGACGCTGGTCTTGCGCCTATTCCCAAGCCAGGCCGTGCCTCGTTGAAACGTTTTTCCAAGCCTATGGCCGAACGTTTCGGTGTGACGAATGTGCAATGGCGCGCATCCGTGTCGCTGGCCTGGGACTAAGGTCATGGAATAGGATCGATTAACTCAGACCAGCGCTAAATCTTAAGGAAGATACAGATGCCAAGGAAGACAGACCCCCATGTCATTACAGCCGACGCGCTCACATTGCTGCTGCACAACCAGCATGCGCTGGGCGCCGCAATAGAGGAGATCACTCAGTGGATCTCGGGAGCGGGTGCAGATGACGTTGCTGATAACGCCATCGTGGCTTTGGAAACGCTAGACGCAAATGCTAACGCGATCACCGAAGCGATCATGCGTTTAAGACAGTGCTAAAAAATTGCCGCTTTCGAGCGAACGGTTAACCTAGATCTATCGAGCGTTAACCGAAAACAGTTTGAGAGCTGTGATCTTCTAGCTTTGCTGGCTGTCTATGACGTGCGGGACGCACCATGGGAGTGACTCACAGGGATCAAGCCCTGCGTCTAGGTGATAACGCGTATCTAGCCGTACCATCGATTACTGCCGGGATTAATCCCGCGCACTCTGAGTCTTTGATAAGTTGTCTCATCACTTCCACGTCAGCCGTGTTGCCCACATTTTCTTGCATGAAGTGCTTGCTGATAAGGTAACGGCCGCAACCGTCACAGGCGATGTTCTGCCAATCGCCCACCTCATATTTGAGCACCGCGTTTTCCCAACAGATCCAGCACATACATTTCATAAAACTTCTCCTAGCTGGCTCATGGATTGCCCCAGAAAGAAGCTGGTTCAATGCAGAGGGTCGACTGGCATAACCGTCGGTCTGGTACGGGTGTGGATGCAGAATTCGCCAATTATGACGTATTGCGGCTATTGGCCACTAGTGAATATAACGCCGTTTATGTTCAACAGGCCCCCACACCGTGCACCGGTGTGGGGGCCTTTTTTGCGCCGGCGGCAACCACTGGCCCCGGTGCTGGTCTACCATTGCCTAACTTTCTGGTCGATGCGTCGGCCGCCTCCAACAGGAACGCTGCTCCATGTCATACGCCTATGAAGGCCTGGCCACCGTCACCGTGCTGGCACTGTACTTGGGCCAGCCACCGAAGGATCTCACCACGCTGGAATTGAATGTGCGTGTACATAACGCCGGATCGGGACGGTTTCGCATTGAGTTCGACCGTTACCTGCACGGTCCAAAGGAGGCGAACGCCTTGCGGGTGATCTTGCCGGGGGGGTTGTTGCTGCAAGGCCCGATCGCCGAGGGGCGCAATGAGCCGGCCGGTGGCTGGTTGTTGATCGAGGCGGAGCAATACGACCTTGCGCTCGAGCAGCCTGCGAGCCTCAATGGCTGGAGATGGGAATGAGCAGCGAGACCGAAGCCTTCACAGCGCTGAACCTGCCGCAAGCGGTGCAGGCCCAGGTCCTGAAACTCCTCGCCCAGATCGGCCGTGCGCAGACAGCCGATGATCTGTTTCGCGCCAGTGATCGTGCCGAAGGTTTTGTCTTAGGGCTGGAAACCGCCAAGGCGCTCAACGCCGGCAGTCTCGAGGTCTTATATAAGGCGTTCGACGACGCTGCTACAGCTCGGCGCCTGGAGCATGCACAGTGATCGGCGAAGGCATTCACGAAGAGGTGTTGCGCGCCCTGATTGGACAACACGCCGTGCGCGAATGCCTGGTGGCCAAGATTGGTGGCGGCCCCGATTGGGGCCTGTCGAGTCGCCTGGGCGGCAGTGGCGCACGCTGGGTGCCGGTACGCTCGCGGCGTGAGCGATTGCGCACCTGGGCGAGCTTGACGGCCGTAGGGCGCTTTGCTGAAAACGTGGGTATCAAAAAATTTAGTGTGGAGCTGTGACCGGCGAACGCTGTAAGGCTATTTTCTTCAGACCTACGTCCGTCTGCCTTTGCTTGAAATACGTGCTTCAGGTGGCCGAATTCTTTCCGCAATTTCTTTTGAGGTCCTGGTTTCACTACTCTAAAACGAACAGAGAATTTGTACGGTGCGGAAAAGTAACCACTATAAAGCTCTGATTTATAAGGGAAAAATAACGGACTTAAAATCCCCCGCTCGTAAGGGCGCGCCGGTTCGATTCCGGCTTCGGGCACCATAAATATCAAGGGCTTGCATGACATATGTCATGCAAGCCCTTGATATTT
>NZ_RCNZ01000080.1:0-4391 GCF_004307525.1 Pseudomonas sp. Sample_21
GGCATGATCCGCATCCCGCTCAACGAAGAGTCGTCCAAGGGCGCCGGGCAGATCGAAGAGTTCCTGATGCAGTTCAACGGCGAGGGCATCCAGCACGTTGCGTTCCTCACCGACGACCTGATCAAGACCTGGGATCAGCTGAAGAAAATCGGCATGCGTTTCATGACCGCGCCGCCGGATACCTACTACGAAATGCTTGAAGGTCGCCTGCCGAACCACGGCGAGCCGGTCGATCAGCTGCAATCACGCGGCATCCTGCTCGACGGTGCCTCGGAGCAGGGCGACAAGCGCCTGCTGCTGCAGATCTTCTCGGAAACCCTGATGGGGCCGGTGTTCTTCGAATTCATCCAGCGCAAGGGTGACGACGGTTTCGGCGAGGGCAACTTCAAGGCTCTGTTCGAATCGATCGAGCGTGACCAGGTGCGTCGTGGTGTGCTGACCACCGAGTAATCCGAAATGAAAAAATCCCGGCCTGCAGAAATGCAGGGCCGGGATTTTTTTGCTTCATACAAAACCTGTGGGAGCGAGCCTGCTCGCGAATGCGGACTTTCATTCAACAGTCATGTTGACTGGTCTGACGACTTCGCGAGCAGGCTCGCTCCCACATTTGTCTTGTGTTGCATTCAAGAGCGTCGTTGGCGCGTCAAATGCTTGAAGCCTTCGAACACCAGCACCACAACCGCCAGCCAGATCGGGATGTAAGTCAGCCACTCGCCCGACTTGATGCTTTCTCCCAGCAACAACGCCACCGCAAGCAACAACACCGGTTCCACATAACTCAACAAACCAAACAGACTGAACGGCAGCAGGCGGCTGGCGATGATGTACACCACCAGCGCGGAAGCGCTGATCAGGCCGAGCAGCGGAATCAGCCACATCAGTCCCGGATATTGATCGAACACGGCCAGGCCCTGTTCGCCGCCCTGCACAAACCAGTAAGCGACCGGCAGCATCAGGGTCATGTCGACCCACAGGCCACCCAAATTGTCGGTTTTCAGGTATTTGCGCAGTACGAAATACAGCGGATAACCGACCACGACCACCAGCGTCGCCCAGGAAAAACCACCCACCTGATACAACTCGTTCAACACGCCGAGGCTGGCGAAAAATACGGCGATTTTCTGCAGGTAAGACAGGCTCTCGCCATAGGCAATCCGCCCGGTCAGCACCATCGCCAGTGGCAAGAGGAAATAACCCAGTGATACATCCAGGCTGTAGTCATTGAGCGGTGCCCACATGAACAGCCACAGTTGAACGCCGAGCAGGGCGGAAGAAACCAGCAGCCCGGCGATCAGCTTCGGCCTGGCTGTGATCAATCGGAACAGTTCCAGCACCCGCCGCCATTCCCCGGAAACCAGCATGAACACGGTCATGCACGGCACGGTCAGGAGCATGCGCCAGCCGAAGATTTCCACACCGCTCAGAGGTGTCAGCAGCGACGTGTAGTAATACATGACGGCAAACAGCACCGAGGCTGAAACCGATAGAGCGATACCTTTAGACAAACTGTTCTCGCGACGTGATGGTTGAACGGGGCGCGCAGGATACGTGGTTTTTGTGTTGAATATTGAGCGGATGCTCATTATTTCCCACATCCAGGAGCCACAAATCCTGTGGGAGCGAGCCTGGGCGCGAAGCGGCCGGCAGAGTCAGCACAGATGTTGCGTCGACTGGCGCTATGCATAATTGCACCGCTTAAACGCAAAAGATCGCAACCTTCGGCAGTTCCTACAGGGAACGCATTCCACAGTAGCTGCCGAAGGCTGCGATCTTTTGATCTGCGCTTCTGATTAAGCCCGCAACGTCCGCGTCATCCGCAACGCCAGCATACTCCCGCCAACGATCACCGCCGCCAGCACATACAACGCCGCATCCGTCGAGCCAGTGCTGTCCTTGATCCAACCCACCAGATACGGGCTGAGGAACCCGGCCATCTGCCCCATCGAGTTGATCAGCGCCAGACCGCCAGCCGCCGCGCCCGCGCTCAGCATGGCGGTCGGCACCGGCCAGAACATCGGCAGACCAGTCAGTGCGCCCATGGTCGCGATGGTCAGGCCGAGAATCGCAATCGCCGGATTCGCTGCGAAGTTCACTGCGATCACCAGACCGACAGCGCCCATCAGCATCGGCACCACCAAGTGCCAGCGGCGCTCCTTGCGCAAGTCCGCCGAGCGGCCGACGACCAGCATGAACACCGCCGCGAGCAGATACGGAATCGCACTCAGCCAGCCGATCACCAGGTTATCGCTGAAGCCGAGGTTCTTGATGATCGATGGCAGCCAGAAGTTGATCGCGTACACGCCGCTCTGGATGCAGAAATAGATCAGGCCGAAGGCCCAGATCGCAGGATTCTTGAACACCGCAAGCAGCGAGTCGGTGGCGGTTTTCGGTTTGTTGGCGAGGTCTTCGGCGTGGTCGGCTTCGAGCACCGAACGTTCGTGGGCGGTCAGCCATTTGGCGTTGGCAAAGCTGTCGCTCAACAGGAAATACGCCAGTGCGCCGAGGATCACGGTCGGAATGCCTTGCAGCAGGAACATCCACTGCCAACCGGCCAGGCCGCCTTGGCCGGCGGCGAAGTGGTTGAGGATCCAGCCGGAAAACGGGCTGCCGAGCAGACCGGAGACGGGGATCGCCGACATGAACAACGCCATGATCCGGCCACGGCGGAAGGTCGGGAACCACTGCGAGAGATACAGCACGACGCCCGGGAAGAAACCCGCCTCAGCCGCACCGGTGAAAAAGCGCAGGGTGTAGAACTCGGTCGGAGTGGTGACGAACAACAGGCAGGTCGACAGCGTGCCCCAGGTGATCATCATCAAGGCAATCCAGCGCCGAGGACCGAAGCGGGTAAGTGCGAGGTTGCTCGGCACGCCGCACAGCACGTAACCGATGAAGAAGATGCCGGCGCCGAGGCCATATACGGTTTCGCTGAATTTCAGTGCGTCGAGCATCTGCAATTTGGCGAAGCCGACGTTGACCCGGTCGAGGTAGTTGAACAGGTAGCAGATGAAAATGAAGGGAATCAAACGCAGGGTGATGCGTTTGTAGACGGCGTTTTTACCGTCGTCGATGGTCTGGGTAGCTGCGGCGCTCTGCGACATAGCGGCTCTCTCTTTATTATGATTTTTTGCGATGCAAAGGGTAACGTTGATCGCCCTGTGAGTCTCGGCCACCTTTGGCCGGATTGTCTTTGTGCCTGAGCACAGGGTTTGCCGCCAGACCCTGTGCGGCTGAACAACCGTCCGTGCCTGAAATGAAGGATTGCCGCCGCTATGTTCGAACTCGATCACGACCTTGCCCAGGACATCGTCGACCGGGCCATGGCCATTTTGCCGTACAACGTCAATGTCATGGACAGTCAGGGCCTGATCCTCGGCAGCGGTGAACCGGAGCGCATCAACACCCGGCATGAAGGCGCGCAACTGGTGCTGGCCAACGGGCGCGTGGTGGAAATCGATGCGCAGACGGCGGTGCACCTCAAAGGCGTGCAACCGGGCATCAACCTGCCGCTGTTGCTCGATCAGCGCTTGATCGGCGTGCTTGGCATCACTGGCGAGCCGGAGCAATTGCGCACCTACGCCGAGCTGGTGCGCATGACCGCCGAAATGCTCGTCGGCCAGCGCAACCAGCAGGCCGAGCAGCAGTGGCGACGGCAGCGCTGCGATGATCTGCTGGCGTTGCTGTTGAGCGAGTCGGGGGACTCGCCGCGCCTGATCGATGAGGCGCAGCAGCTTGGGCTCAAGCCGCAATTGACCCGGGTGCCGTATCTGTTTGAACTGGGGCTTGAGCACGGCCCGGGGCAAACCGTCGAGGCATTGAGTGCATGGCTGACCTCGCGGTATCCCGACAGTTGGTGCGTGAGTTCGGCGAAGTCTTCGCTGTTGTGGTGTCGCCCGGCGAGCCAGAACGTCGAGCACGATCGCCTGCTGGAAAAACTCGATGGCCTCGGCTGGAAAGTTCTGCGGATCGCCGTCGGCGGGCAGGCGGATGGCCTGGCCGGGTTGCGCCGCTGTTATCGACGGGTCGGCGATTTGCTCGCTTATGGTCGTGACGTGCTGCCGAATTCGAGACTGCTGACGCTCAATCGTTATCGCTTGCCGGTCATGCTGTGGCGTCATCGCAACGATGATGCGCTGGACGAACTGCTCAAGCCGCTGCGCCAGGTCATCGCCAAGGACAGCAACGGCCAGTTGCTGGCGACCCTGCGCAGTTGGTGCGAGCACGACGGGCAGAGCCAGGCCTGTGCCGAAGCGCTGGGTATCCATCGCAACAGCCTGCGCTATCGCATGGAACGGATTGCCGAGCTGAGCGGGGTTGATCCGTTGAAGCTGGACGGGATGCTGGCGTTGTACCTGGGGGTGCAGCTGTTGCCGCAGACTGATCCGAATTGA